>DASSXJ010000076.1 GCA_035703895.1 bacterium
CCGGGGACGAGGTCGAAGCGTGCGGAGGCCGGGTCAGACGCAGACTGAGCCGGACCGTCGTGCCCGACTCGGTGGCGTTGAGGTCAACGGTGTCGACGAGTCCCCGCATGATTTGCAGGCCGTGTCCCCGATCTTCTTGCCGTTCCGGCCGCCACCGGCCGTGGTCACATACCTCGACGACCAGACGGGCGTCTTCCCGCCACCCCCCAACATCGATCATCCCAGGAACGGCGCCATAGGCGTGTTCGATCGCGTTGTTGAGGGCCTCGCCGAGGGCCACCTCGAAGTTTGACGCTTGCTCCGGGGCGACGTCGTTCTCGGCGAGAAACCGCCGCAGGGCTTGCCGCACCACCCGCCCGGCAGCCGGGGTCGCTCGAATCGAGAGATCGAACCGGGTTCTGGCCTCCATGGACACCCCCATGGTGAGGATCGCGACGTCGTCGGGGGGATCGCTCCCCGGGATCATCCGGGCCAGGATGGCGCTCGCCGGGTCGGGGGAAGGGTTGCCGGCTTCCTCGCGCACGGCGGCGATGAGCGCGCGTTCTCCCTCCACCACGTTCCGTGTCGACTCGATCAACCCGTCCGTGTAGAGGACCAGGAGAGATCCACGCGGCACGGGAACGGTCCAGGCCGGCGGGATGTTTGGGGTCTCGACACCCAACGGCAGCCCGCCGCACGCGAGCGCTTCCACCCGGCTATCGGGCTGCGCCAGCAGCGGCGCGGGATGGCCGGCGGTCGAGTAGGTGAACGTCAGCAAGGTCGGATCGAAAATGCCGAAGACGGCCGTGGCCATGCCTTCGGCCTCATAGGTAAGATGCAGCACCCGTCCGGCGCGGTCGAGGACCATGACGGGGGAATGGAACTCCAGCGCCGCCGCGCGAATGGACTGCCGCAACTGCCCCATGATCACCGCGGCCTGGAGCCCCCGGCCCACGACGTCGCCCACGGAGAGCGCGACGCGCCCGTCCGGGAGCCGGAAGACATCGTACCAGTCGCCTCCGATTTCGGACTCCGAGACCCCGGGCACGTACGCCGCGTTGAGCGTCACGCCGGGCAGGTCGGGGAGCCCGGCCGGCAGAAACGCCCGCTGGAGCGTTTCCGCGACCCGATGCTCGTGCTCGTACAGTCGTGCCCGATCGATCGCCTGCGCACACTGCTGCGCCAGGCTCCGCAGAAACGCCCGATCTTCTTCGGGAAAGTCTCGCTGGTGTGGGAACACGAGGACCAAAACCCCGAGCACGCGCTCACCGAGCGCCAACGGAATCGCGGCGCGCGCCCCTTCTTGCGGTACCACGAACGCGTCGACCAAATGCGGGTACCGTTCGACCAAGGCGTCCTTTGAATGGAACCAGATCGGCTGGCCCGTCTTGACCGCGTCCGTCATCGGGGTGGAGGTCGAAATCGGGATGTTCCGCTGGCGGCGCATGACAGGCTTAGGAAATCCCACGTCGCGCACGACCACGAGCGTCGTGCCGTCCTCGCTCAGTAAGGACATCAGGCCGGCGCTCGCCCCCAGCGCGTGGACGCCCTGCTCGACGATCACATCGCCCACCTGGGACCGCGTCAACGCCCCAGAGAGGGCGGCCGTCATCGCCTGCAGGCGCGCCGTGCGGTCCGCGGCGTGCTCCGCGAACTCGCGGGCCTCCTGCTCTGCCTGATGGAGCACGGCATTGGCGAGGGCCAGCGCCGCGCGGCGCGCGATCTCTTCAGCCAGGGCCAGGTCCGTCGAATTGTAGCGGCGACCCGCTTGAGTCGAGACGAGCGTCAGGGCGCCCAGCATGCGCCCCCGCGCTACGAAAGGGACGACCATCGTCGATCCCAGGCCCAGGGCGCGCAGGACCTCCAGATGCCGGGCGTTTCGGGTCCCTCCCGCGAGGAGCACATCAGGGGTTTCCGGCCAGATCTCGGCCTGGCCGGTCCGGATGACCTTGTGGGCCCCTTGAGGAGCGCGCGGGTCCGGCGAATACCTGTCCTCGAGCTCGCCCGCGAGCCTCCCCTTGATAGGATCGGCGTGAAACACATGGCGCCGCACGAATCCCTGTCCTTCAACGAGATCGACCGCACACCAGTCGGCGAGCGCGGGGACGGCCAGCCTCGCGATGCTCGACAGCGTCGCCTCGACATCGAGCGACGTCGCAAGCAACCGGCTCGCTTCGGCGAGCAGCATCAGTTGGCGTCGTGCCGTCTCCGCCTCTGCGGTGGCCTGCACTTCGGCCGCGTACCGGCGGGCGAGCTCGACCGAACCGCTCAGCATCGCCGCGACTCTCTGGAGCAGTGGCAGCACCCCCCGTTCGAGCGCGTGCGCCTCAACTGCGTGCACCTCCAGGACGCCGAAGGTCCGGCCGTGCCAGCTCAACGGCACCGCCAGGCACGAACGCGCCGGCCCGACCCACGGGATCCCGGCCATCGCCCTGTCCTCCGTGTGGAACGATTGGCCGGTCTCCACAATCTGCGCGATCGGTCCCCGATCCCTGGCCACCCGCTGTCCCAGCACCTCCCCGGCGTGCGGACCGACCGCGGCGCGCACAATGTATCCATCGTCCTCGACGAGGACCATGGACCCGCCGCTGAATCGAATCAGCTGTCGGAGGGGCTCGAGCGCGACTGTGAGCACGCGGCCAAGGTCGGTCTCCCCCGCGATTGCCATCGCGATAGCGCTGAGGGCTTTCTCCTCGGCATGCGTCCGCCGCTGAAGCCTGAGCAACGCGTCGGACAGCCGCGCCTGGCGCTCCGCGGCCGCCCGCGACTGGCGCTCCGATTCGATCAGACCCGCGTTTCGCATCGCGACGCCCACACGCTCAGCGATCACGGACGCGATCCGGATCTCCTCGTCGTCCCACCGCCTGGGCGACCCCGAGCCGAGCGCCAAGATTCCTCTTGACGCTCCGGCGGCCGCAAAGGGAATGACGAGCGCGGTCACCACGCCGATCCGCGACCACGCGCCGGCCGTCCCCGTCTCCGAGGTGTCGGGCGAGACGATCACCGGGCCCTGAGCGGCGAGAATCTGTGCGAGGATCGGGGCGTCCTTCGGAACGGGCGCGGCCTCGAGTGCCGCCCGGAACTCGCCGGCCTTCGCGCGATCGCCGTGGGCGAGGGCCTCAATCACGACCTGTGGGTGTTCGGGATCGATCCGCGCGATGGCACACCATTCGCCAAGCTCCTCCGCGCAGCGGCCCGCGATCGCGGCGAACAGCGCGGAGAGGTCCTGCTTCGTGGCAAATTCCGCGGTGACGTCGACGACGAGCCGCAGGTATCGGTCGCGCCGGGCCGAGTCCGACCCCATGCTTCAGATCCCGAGGCGGCGGGGCACCCTAGGCTCCCCGCTCCGGCTCGGCCGGCGCGCGGAGGGATTCCACGGCTTGTTCAAGCGAGGCATACACGGGGATGACCTTTTCGAGCGCGGTAATCTCGATCACCTTCCGGACCATGCTCGTCGGATCCGCCAGCACCAACCGCTGCGCCCGCTGTTGAAACAGGCGATGCCCATCCAGAAGCGCCTTGATCCCGGTGGAGTCGATGTACGTAATTCCGCTCAGGGTCACGATGACAGGACGGCCGCCTTCGCTCATGGACCTGAGCATCGACAACAAGCTGGAGACGGTCGCGAGGTCGACCTCCCCAGCGGGATGGAGGACGACCGCCTCGCGCCGTTCCTCGGTCCTGAATGTCAGTGACGGCCAAGAGGGGTTGGCCCGTTCCGTCATCGTCGCCGCATCTCCAGACTCGCGTCTCCCCTGTCCCAGCTGGTGCCCGTCCCCCCGTCGCATAGCCGCACCGCTTGCCCTGGTATTATGCCCTGGACGGGCGGCCTCCTCCTCACGAGGCGCTCTGCACGGGGCACCAGTCGACCGAATGTTTCAACCCTACCGATCTGTGGGGATAGTAATTATTGGTGGCAATGCTGTGGCCAGGATCGGCATGCCGCGAACCGCTCTGGACCGGCCGCAGGTGCCGACCCCCTTGTTTCCACCGCCGTCGACTCCTGGACAGCGCCACCCAACTCGATAGATGAGGTCGTGCATGAGCGCGCGATGAACACGCTGGCCACGGTCGAAATCCAGCGGCACGGTGACATCTCCTTGGTGCAGGTGCGGGGAGAGATCGACACGTCGAATGTCCGCGAGGTTGCGGACGTCCTCGAGGCGGAGGGGCCGCGCACGGGAGCGGACCTGGTGGTCGATCTCTCCTCTGTCACCTATCTGAACAGCGCCACCGTGAAGCTGCTCTTCGAGCTGGCCGAGGAGCTGCGCGAGCGCCAGCGGCAACTGCGCCTGGTGATGAACGAGACGGCGCCCATGCGGGGACTGCTGCTCATGCTCGGGTTTGACCACGTCGTGCCCGTCCACACCAGGCTCGAAGACGCCCTCGCGGAGATGCGGGCCGGCCCCACAGCCGGAGGGGATGATGACGCGGACCCTCACTGAGCCGGCGGCGGAATCGATTGACGTCACGATCCCCGCGAAAGCGGAGTACGTGAGCATCGCGCGGCTGGCCGCCGCCGCCGTGGCGGCGCGCCAGGCGTTCACGTACGACGAGATCGAGGATCTCAAGATCGCCGTGTCCGAAGCCTGCAACGCCCTCATCGCGGCGCCGAAAACCCAGAGGAGAGTCCCCCTCCGCCTCCGCTTCCTCCAGGAGACCGATGCGCTGGTGATCCGGGTCGAGGCCCGGGGAACAGCGCTGGAGTTGGACATGAGAGCGAACGGCGAACCTCGGCCTCTCGATGAACGTCTGCTGGGGATTTTCTTGATGCAGTGTCTCGTCGATGAGGTCGACATCCGCCACACCGGGGACCTCGCCAGCGTCGTGCTCCGGTTGGCGAAGCGACGGCAGGAGGGATTCCATGCCGGCCCGCCGCCTGCTGAGCAAGACTGAAACACGCGAGCTCTTCCATCGGCTGCGCGAAACCCAAGATACCTCGGCACGCGAAGCGCTGATTCTGGCGCACCAACGCCTGGCCATCTACCTGGCCAGGAAGTTCGGCGATCGAGGGGAGCCTCTCGACGACATCGTGCAGGTCGCCCGGATCGGCCTGATCAAAGCGGTCGACCGCTACGACCCGGCGCGCGGCATCGAGTTCACGACCTATGCCACGCCGACGATCTTGGGCGAGATCAAGCGGTATTTTCGGGACAAGCTGTGGCCGCTCCACGTCCCGCGGCGCCTCCGCGAGCTCAACTACGCGCTCATGCGTTCGGTCGAGGAGTTGTCCCAGCGCCTGGGCCGGTCGCCCACGATCACCGAGTTGGCCGAAGAGGCGGGGATGCCGTTCGACGCCGTGATCGAAGCGCTTGAAGCCGGCAAGGCCTACAGCCCGATCTCCTTCGATGGAGAAGGAGCGGAGGACATTGATCAAGAACGAGCGACCTCGCTGGCGGACATGATCGGGGAACTCGATGCGACGATCGAGCAGTGGGAAGACCGGGACGCCCTCGAGTATGCGCTGCGAAGGCTCCCCGACCGGATGCGAGAGATCGTTCGGTTGCGGTTCTATGAGCACTTCTCGCAGGCCGAGATCGGACGCAGGCTCGACATCTCGCAAATGCACGTCTCGCGGAAGCTCCGAGAAGCGCTGGGGCGCCTGCGATCGTTGATTGGGAACTGACACACAGATGCCTCGTGAGTGAAACCGGACGGTTCGACATCCAGCACCGCGGGCGCGCGACGATCATCGAGGTCGCCGGAGACCTCGACATCAGCAACGCCGGCCGGTTCGAGGCGGCGCTGGAGCTGGCCCTGGGGTCCAATCACCAAACCGTCGTGGTGTCGCTTGCCCAGGCGTCCTACTTCGACAGCATCGGGCTCCACTCGCTACTGCGGTTTGCGGAACGGCTGGCGACGACGCGGCGCCGGTTCGTCGTGGTTGCCTCGCGCGGCTCCACCCCGCGCCGAGTCCTGGAGATCGCGGGCGTCGCCACGAGCTACCTGCTGTTCGACTCTGTCGACGACGCGTTGCAATCGCTCGCCTGAACCCGGTCCCCCAAAAAAGCGGTGCGGGGGAGGGCATCCCGCTCTCCCCCGCGGCCACAGATCCGAGGATCTGCCGGGCTATTGGCCCTGCTGCTTTACGACTCGCGTCGCCTCGGCATACGTGACCCACTGCCCCGTCGCCTGATGCATGAGATACCGGAGATAGCCTGCGAGCGACATGAAATCCGCCTCAGCCGAGAAGGGCTTGAGGTTGGACACGGTCGGCACCTGTCCGGGCGACGGCTGCGACGGTGGGGTTGTTTGGGCCAACGCGACGCCGGACAAGACTGCCACGAGCGCGACCACGCTCACGATCGATGCGAACGCCTTTCGCATGTGAATCTCACCCCTTTCACAGTCGTGTGCCATGAGGCACGGGCTATATTTTCCCCGCCGCCTGCCTGCTTAAACGCGCCCGCCGAATCCTACACCACGAAGGAGGAGGTCACCGGCCTCACACTCGAACAGCACCGAGAGGATCGCTGAGGAGGACGCGACGATGCCGGTGCGAGAGGCTCCGCTATTTATCGGCGGCCGCTGGGTCGACGGCCAGGCCGGCACGTTCGAAGTGCTCAACCCCGCCACGTCGGAGCCGATCGCCGTCGTCCCCAACGGGGGCGCCGACCAGGCGCGGGCGGCAGTGGAGGCCGCCGCCAACGCCTTCCCCACGTGGGCGGCGATGACAGCCCTCGAGCGTGGGGCCATCCTCCTCCGAGCGCGGGACATCCTCACCGCGAAGCTCGACGCGCTCGCCCGCCTCGTCACCGAAGAAAACGGCAAGCCGGTCGCCGAAGCCCGGGGGGAAGTGTCGTTCGCGATTCAGTACCTCCCCTGGTTCGCCGAAGAGGCGCGCCGCGTCTACGGAGAGATCGTCCCCCCTCCGGTGCCGCACAAGCGGCTCTGGGTCACCCATCAGCCCATGGGAGTGGTCGCGGCGATCACGCCCTGGAACTTCCCCGCCACGATGGTGCTCCGGAAGATCGCGCCCGCGTTGGCCGCCGGGTGCTCGGTCGTCCTGAAGCCCGCCAAGGAAACTCCGCTCACCGCGATCGAGATCGCGCGGGCCTTTGAGGAAGCCGGCCTGCCTCCCGGCGTCTTCAACGTCGTCGTCGGCAGGCGGGCCGCGCCGATCGCGGACGTCTTCCTGAAGGATCCGCGGGTGCGCAAGATCGCGTTCACGGGGTCCACCGAGGTCGGCAAGACCTTGATGGCGCAGGCCGCCGCGCAGCTCAAGCGGGTCGCGTTCGAGTTGGGCGGCAACGCGCCGTTCATCGTCTTCGACGACGCGGACCTCGACCGGGCCGTGCACAACGCCGTGGCGATCAAGTACCTTCGGGTGGGCGGCCAGTCGTGTATCTGCGCGAACCGGATCTACGTCCACCGGCCGATCGCCGAGGCGTTTCTCGCCCGGTTTACCGAGGCGGTACGCGCCATCAAGGTCGGTTCCGGATTCGATCCGGGCGTCCAGGTCGGCCCGCTGATCAACGCCGAGACGCTCGAGAAAGTCGAGGGGTTCGTCAAGGACGCGGTGGCGCGAGGCGCCCGGCCGCTCGTGGGGGGGCGGCGGCTCACCGAGGGCGCATACGGCAAGGGGTTCTTCTACGAGCCCACCGTGCTGACGGAGGTTCGCGAGGAGATGCCCGTCGCCCGTGACGAGACCTTCGGTCCGATCGCCCCGGTGATGGTCTTCGAGACCGACGAGGAGGTCGTCGCGCGGGCAAACAACACGACCTTCGGCCTGGCCGCGTACCTCTCCTCGCGCGACCTGCGGAGGGTGATCCGGGTCGGCGAGGCGCTTGAGTACGGATTGGTGTGCGTCAACGACGCGACGGGATACACGCACGAGATTCCCTTCGGCGGGTTCAAGGAGAGCGGGTTGGGCCGCGAAGGCGGTCGCCAGGGCATCGAGGAGTACATGGAGGTGAAGTCGATCTCCCTGAACATCAGTTGATCGTGCGCGTGCGGGACGTTCCCCGTCATGTCCAGCGCAGCTGATCCCGAGCCCGTGGAGTTGGTATGCGATCTGCTGGTCTGCGGCGGCGGGCTCGGTGGCGTCGCCGCCGCCCTTCGCGCGGCCCGGCTGGGCCGCCGGGTGTGCCTCATCGAGGAGACCGGATGGCTCGGCGGGCAGATCAGCTCCCAGGGCGTGTCCCATCTTGATGAGCACCAGTACATCGAAGTCTTCGGCGGGACGGCCGCGTATTACGATCTCCGCGACGCCATCCGCGATTACTACCGGTCGCACTATGCGCTCACCCGCGAGGCAGCGCGGACCCCCAACCTGAATCCGGGCAGCGCCTGGGTCAGCCGGCTCTCCTTTGAGCCCAGGGTCGGGGCGGCGGTTCTGGACGGCATGCTGACCGGGCCCCACGACTCAGGGAGCCTCCAACTCTTCTTCCACACACGCGCCGTGGGGGCTGAAGTCTACGGCGGCCGGATTGCGACCGTCCTGACCCGGGATACGCAGAGCGGAGCGCCTCTCCGCTTCAGGCCGGCCTTCGTGCTCGATGCGACGGATCACGGCGACCTGTTCGTGCTGACCGCGACCGCATACGCGCTCGGCGCCGAGGCGCGCGGGGAGACCGGAGAGCCCTCGGCGCCTGAACGAGGGGATCCCGGGTGCGTGCAGTCGTTCACCTTTCCGTTCGCCGTGGAGTTCCGGCCGGGCGAGGTCCACACGATCGCGAAACCCGAAGACTACGACGCGAACCGGCAGGCCCAACCGTATTCGCTCGCCGCCACACCCTGGCTGCCCGGGGCGCCCGTCTACCGGATGTTTGCGACCGCGCCGAACACCTACGGCCCGTTCTTCACGTATCGCCGCATCCTCGACGCGCGTAACTTCGACGACCCGCGGGTCCCCCACGACGTGGCGACCATCAACTGGCCGAGCAACGACTTCCGTAGCGGCACCTTGGTCGACCGCCACGCCGATGACCAGGCCCGCATCCTCGAGCAGGCCCGCCGTCTCAGCCTCGGGTTCCTCTACTGGCTTCAGACCGAGGCACCGCGCGATGATGGCGGCGTCGGCTATCCCGAGCTCCGCCCGCGCCCGGACGTCATGGGTAGTGCGGAGGGGTTATCTCAGGCGCCCTATGTTCGGGAAGGGCGGCGCCTCCGTGCCAGGGTGACGATCCGCGAGCAGGACATCGCGCGGGCGCTCCACCCCGGCCCCCGCGCGGCGGCTTTCGATGACACGGTCGGCATCGGATTCTATCCGATCGACCTCCACGGATGCGGGCGGGAGACGCTCAGCGTCGCGACCCGCCCGTTCCAGATTCCGCTCGGGGCGCTCGTGCCGGCGCGGACCGTGAACCTCCTCCCCGCGGCCAAGAACATCGGCACGACGCACATCACAAACGGAGCATACCGGCTCCATCCGGTGGAGTGGGCGGTGGGGGAGGCCGCGGCGGTCGTGGCGGTCTTCTGCCAGCGCGTGGGGGCCGCCCCCCACGAGGTGCTGGATCGCCACGAGCTCGTGCGGCGGCTCCAGGTCGTCCTGCTCGACCAAGGCATCCCGCTGTACTGGTACGACGACGTGCCGCTCGAGCACCAGGCCTTCGTGGCCACCCAACTCTTGGCCGTCGAGGGCGTGTGGGACGGGAACGACGAGACGCTGCACTTCTCACCCGAGGCGGGCATGACGCTCGGCCAGGGAAAGCAGCGGGTGGCCGCGCTCGCCCGCGGCATCCAGCGGTGGCGCGGACCCGCCTCCGCCGACCCCGACGCGGAAGTCCTTCGGCCCGGCCCGGAGGACACCGTGCTTCCGCTTCGATGGGACGCGGCCGTCACACTCGTCACGCTGGCGGTCCCCGGCGCCGTCCCCCCGCCTCACGCGGCCGGGACTACGATCACCCGTGGGGATCTGGCCGTGTGGCTCGGGGCCCTGTTACGCGAGGCGATCGAGCGGGACGGCCTCTTGCGTCAGGCGAAGAGTTTGAGGTAGTCCTCCCGCAGTGGATAAAACACGTCCGCAACGAGGGCCCCCGCCCCACCGGCGCGCCCGCTGTGCTTGATCCCTCCCGGAATCACGTAAGTATCCCCCGGCTTGAGCGTTCGCTGCTCGTCGCCGATCTGCATGTGGAGCTCGCCTTCGAGGATGAGCCCGAGCTGCTCGTGGTGGTGGGAGTGGAGCGGCACTTCCCCATGGGGCACGAGCTCGACGTAGTTGAACATGACATGGTCCCCGGCGAGGGGTTTGATCTTCACCCCCTTGGCAACTTCCTTCCCGGGCAGCGCCTTGATGGACGTCACGGTGAGTTTCGCAGGCATCGACCCCTCCCGTCTCCCGCGCCTCGAGGGCGCGATCGGTCCTGCGACGATTCGGTGCGCCGGAGCGATTCTCCCGCGACCCAGAACGCGCATTCGGTGTATGGTATATCCGGGGCCGGGCTCGAGTTTGGACCCTCCCGATCGCGGGTATAACGTGGACCGGCCCGGCTGATACCGGGTGCTCGGGTGCAAGAGAAGGAGGTGGGCCTCGTGATTTTCTTCCTGCTGTTTGGTCTGCTGATTCTCGCTGCGACCGGCCACATGATTCTTCGCTAATGTCATGGGCCGGCGGCAGAGCACGCGAATGGTTGGCCGTTACGTAGCAATCCTCACCGTGGGCGCCGGATTGGCGCTGACCCTGCAGGGGTCGGCGCCTCCGGTCCCCGCGGCGGCGCAGTCCGCGCCTACCCAGACGGTGCCGGCTCCGAACCTTCCGCCCAACCAACTGGCCAGTGTGGTGATGGCCAAGGGGATCAAGTCGAGCCCGCTGTTCGGGCAGGGTGACGTGACGCCGGTGGAACCTAGCACGACCTTCTGGAACACCGACCTCCCGTATGCCGTGGTCAAAGTCAAGACGTTGGAAGTCAACACCGTCGTCACGCTTCGGGTCACCGACCCCTCGGGACCGGCGTTCACCATCGAAGCGAAGGCGCCTCAGCACAAGGACAAACCCTGGGAGAGCTTCGATATCGCCCTTCCGCTCTACATTCTGGGAACGGACCTGGAGACGCGCACCGGGACCTGGACCCTCCAGGTCCAGCTGAACGGAAAGCCGGTGAACACAACGACCTTTCAGTGGATGGCCTCATCGCCGATCCAGCTGGGGAAGATCAAGGATCAGCTCGATGTGGACCCGGTGAACGCCGATCTCACTTGGCGGTACGGCGCGGCGCTGGTCCTCCTGCATCACGAAAAGGACGGGATCGCGCAACTTCAGAACGCGATCAGGCTGGACCCCAAATACGCGCTGTATTACATCAGCCTGGGACGGGTGTACGAGCGGGAAGGCCACCCGGCCGATGCCATCAAGATGTTCCAAACCGCCCTCTCGCAGCACGGCAGTTTCTACGACGCCGTCTATTCCAGCTGGGCTCAGGCGCACCTCGCTCACCTCAAGGCACACTAGCCGGTGAGCGGGGCGTCCTCACCGAGCGAGGACACCTCGCGGCGGATCTACTTGAGGACGCTGTGCTGC
>DASSXJ010000077.1 GCA_035703895.1 bacterium
ATGCCGGTTGTCTCGACCCCCACGCGCGCGAGCAGAACTTCGGGCGCCGGGCTGGCGAAGCCAGACGTGCCGTGGTGTTCGGCGATCCAGTACCGCTCGTAGCCGAGCCGATCGGCCAGCCGGGCGAGGTCGATGGTGTTACGCAGCGCGTCAGCAGGTGTCGCACCGGCGGGCACCGGGGACTGATCGACGATCGAGAGCTTCAAGCCTTGCCTCCTCCCTTGACACGAGCGGGCCATCGCGGCCCGCATCATGCCGGAGCACGCTTACATCCTTCATACTTCTACGATAATGGATGTCGAGGCCTGTCCGACGAGGCGAATGACGATTCGTTGCATTTCCCATCGAGAGAAACTATGCTGAACCCAGTCTTTTCGCGGGTGCACTTTTGCCTCGTCGTACGCGGCTTCCCCGAAGGGAACATATCTAGGGCAGGAGTGTCATGAACCGGTAACGGGCCGATACTTCGAGAAGACTGAGGAGTTACGTATTTGACGAGAGCGATTCGTAATATTGCGATCATTGCGCACGTGGACCACGGCAAGACCACACTGGTCGACGGCATGCTGAGGCAGAGCGGCACCTTTCGGGCCAACGAAACCGTGGTGGAACGTGTGATGGATTCCAATGAGCTCGAGCGCGAGCGCGGCATCACTATTTTGGCGAAGAACACAGCCATCTACTATCATGCCACCAAGATCAACATCGTCGATACTCCCGGGCACAGTGATTTTGGGGGCGAGGTGGAGCGCGCCCTGAAGATGGTGGATGGCGTGATGTTACTGGTGGACGCGAGCGAAGGCCCTCTTCCTCAGACCCGATACGTGTTGAGCAAAGCCCTCGAGGGCGGCCTGCCGCCGATCCTGGTCATCAATAAGATTGACCGTGGCGATGCACGCCCGCAGCAGGTGCTGAACGAAGTGTACGATTTGTTCATCGATTTGGACGCGAAAGAGGACCAACTCGATTTTCCCGTCTTGTACACCAACGCCAAGGCCGGCACCGCCTCGACCAGCATCGCTCAAGCCGGACACGACCTGGGTCCGCTGTTTGAGGCGATCGTCCGCACTGTTCCGCCGCCCGGTGGAGAGGCCGCCGCCGTCCTGCAGGTCCTGGTTGCCAACCTCGATTACAGCGATTATCTCGGCCGCATCGCCATCGCGCGCGTCTTCAATGGCACTCTCAAGGCAGGCGAACAGGTTGGTATCGCAAAGATGGATGGCTCACTACCCCGGACGCGGGTGACCAAGTTGTTTTCGTTCAGCGGACTCAAGCGGGTGGAGATTGAGTCCACCGAATTGGGCGACATTATTGCGGTCGCGGGAGTCGAAGGCATTGCCATTGGCGACACCATCACCGATGCGGAAGCGCCGGCCCCATTGCCCCGCATCGTGATTGACGAGCCGACTATCGCGATGCAGTTTACCGTGAACAGTTCGCCCTTCGCCGGTCTCGAGGGCACGTATGTGACCTCACGCGACCTGCGCGAGCGCCTGGAGAAAGAGCTGCTCACCAACGTTTCGCTGCGTGTGGAACCTACCGATAGTACCGATGCCTTCAAGGTCATGGGCAGAGGCGAACTCCATCTCGCCATCCTCATCGAAACGATGCGGAGAGAGGGATACGAGCTGATGGTGGGCAAGCCGGAGATCGTGACCAAAATGCTTGACGGCAGGCTCATGGAACCTATGGAGCGTGTCGCCATTGACGTGCCCGAGAACTTTGTCGGTGTGGTGGTGGAGAAACTGGGCGCCCGCAAAGGACAGATGACGAACATGCACAACCACGGCTATGGACGGGTGCGCCTGGATTTTCGGGTGCCCAGCCGCGGACTCATCGGCCTGCGGAGCGAGTTGCTCACCGACACGCGCGGCACGATCGTCATGAATTCGCTGTTCGATAGCTATACGGAGTGGATGGGCGAGATTCCCCGCCGCCCCACGGGTACGCTGGTGGCCGACCGGGCGGGTGTGACGACGGCCTATGCCCTTTACAATCTGCAGGAACGCGGCGAGCTCTTTGCCGCACCCGGTATCGATGTGTATGAGGGGATGATTATCGGCGAAAACTCGCGCGACAACGATCTGGACGTCAACGTCGTGCGAGAAAAGAAGCTCACCAACATGAGGGCGTCAACGGCCGACATCGCCATCCGCCTCGTCCCATTCCGGGCCCTGAACCTGGAACAGGCGATTACATTTATTGCGGACGACGAGTATGTGGAGGTGACGCCAAAATCCCTGAGACTGAGGAAGAAAACCCTACAGTCAAACCTCAGGCCCAAAAAGAATGCGGTGCCCGCGACTGTCCAGAAAGCCGACTAGTTTTTCGCGTACATCAGATCCCGGGACGCGACCTTTGGTGTCCCACGTCTTGACGCCGTCCGGCGGCCGCCTGTACCGCCGCGCTAGGCGCTTGCCTTGTTTAGCTGCTCGATCGATCCAGCATCGAGTTCGAGCCGGGGCGCCGCCATCAGTTCGTTCAACTGCTCCACGCTCGTCGCGCTGACGATGGGCGCGGTCAAGCCGGGACGCGCCAGCAGCCACGCCAGCGCGACCGCCGTGGGGGTGGAACGATGCTCCTGCGCGACCTCATCAAGCGTGCGCAGAATCTGAAACCCTCGTTCGTTGTAGTACTTGCGTTTTACACCTTGGCCGCGCGCGCTCTTCGAGACGTCGCCGTCGGTGCGGTATTTCCCGCTCAGAAATCCGCTCCCCAAGGAGGAGTAACTGATCACGCCCACACCCTCGGTCCGGCACAGCGGCTCGAGGGCCCCCTCGTAACCGGTCCGGTCGTAGAGATTGTAGAGCGGCTGCAGGCTCTCATACCTGGGGTACGCGTGCTGTTTGCTGACCTGCAGGGCCTGCGCGAGCCGCTCCGCGGTGTAGTTTGAAGCGCCGATCGCTCTGACCTTGCCCTGGGCGATCAGGTCGGCATAGGCGCCCAGGGTCTCCTCGAACGCAGTCTCCGCATCATCGATATGGGATTGATAAAGATCGATATAATGGGTCTGCAGCCGCCTGAGCGAGTCGTCCACGCCGCTCATGATATGGGTGCGGGACAACCCCTTCCCCTGCGCGCCCATGTCCGACCCCACCTTCGTGGCGATGATCACTTTCTCCCGATTCCCACGCTGCTTCATCCACCTGCCGAGGATGGTCTCGGACTCGCCCCCCTGATTCCCTGGAGCCCACTTCGCATAGACGTCTGCGGTATCGACGAAATTCATTCCCGCCCCCAGGAACGCGTCGAGCAGTCTGAACGACGTCGGCTCGTCCGCCGTCCAACCGAAGACGTTCCCCCCGAAGCACAGCGGGGAGACCTGCAGCCCCGACGTACCGAGTTGACGCCACTTCATCATGGTGACCCTCCGTCTCCTGAGTCCTGCCGCAACAGCCACACAACCGCCAATGGTACCGTCTCTGCCTACTTGCGAACTACGAGGGCGATGCTTGCAGTGTATCCATGCAGGAAATTCCGCGAACCCACCGGCCCGACCTCGCCGTTGCAGAAGAAGCCTGCCAGGGGAATGGGGCCGAGTCGGTCGGCTACCGCCCGCGCATCATGGTCGGGCGTCCCGAACAGTCCGGCACCGCGACCGTTGCAGGAGCACAAAAGCGCCCCGAGAGGCTGTTGTCCCCCAAGATCGGCCTTCGCCGCCGCGAGCAGTTCTCGCAGGTCTTCGTCGGCGGCCACGCGGTCCCGGACCTGAAATTGCAGCGTCTGCCCGGGCCGCGGAATCGCCCCCACGGTGACGGTGCCACTCTCTGCATCCGCGCCCAGAACGTTGCGGATCAGAAAGTCGCCGCGATGCAACTCCTCGCGATATTCGTCCATGGCCAGGCCGACGAACAAGTTGCCCCGGGCGCGCTGCTGTACCTCCCGTGGCAACGCTTGCACCGTCTCCAAAAGCACCTCGTAGGCGGCGCGCCGGGCGATCGTTTCGATCACGTTTCCGGTCGCGCCCGTGATGGTCCATGCTTCGCCGATTGGAGTACACCCCTGCGAGACGATCGTGCGCACTCCATATGCTCCCCCGAGGGCGATGGCGACGGCGCCGCGATCGTACACCTCATCGTTGAGAAACACATGGGTGCGCCGGAGGCGGAGGTCGCCTGAGGCCATTCCACCCACCATCGGGGTTCCGGGATAGGCCTCTCCCCACGCGACCAGCAAAGTCTCGGCGTCCAGGGTGAAGGGGTCGGCAAACAGGAACCAGGCCGTGACGTCATCGGGCGACACACGAGTCATCCCGCGCCAGGCTTCCGGACCGCGGTACTGCTCGAGAGTGCTCTGCGTGAGGCGGACGGGGCGCAGGACCGCTCCCGGCAGGGAAAACGTCAGGAGGGCGAGGGCGGGCTGGCCCTCCACCTCCCGGCCGGTGCCGATAACCCCCTGGCTTGAGCAGCCGATGAGCAGACGGGCCTGAGTGGCTCGGCGTGCACCGGCGACCAACTCAGGAAATTCCTCCGCATAGTCCGAGCTGGCGAAGAGAAAGGCCAGGTCGATGGTCTCACCGCTCGGGGCAATCGGCATCAGAGTCGTCGCTTCGGCGAGTGCATCCTGCCAGGTAGGCTGTTGGCCGATGGCCGCCGCTGCTCTCATCCCGGAACCGCCTTCAGAGATCCTCTGCAATGGTCGCTACGCCTCCCCAATGGCTCGCTGTAGGCGTTCGCGTGCGAGGGCAACGTGTTCGTGTCTAAGAAGATCATATGCACATCTGTGCCCGCGTTCAAGCGGGTGGGCAGGATCCCATTCTGCTTCAGGGAAGCTCCAGGTGTCTCGCGATAGCCTGGCGTGGGGAGGAAGTGACAATGGCGCAGCTTCCATATGTGATGGAATCGGCGGGGATCTCCCCTGAGCTCCGATCGATCTACGACGACATTATCAAGCTTCGGGGAGGTGTTCTGAACCTCTACCGGATCCTCGCCAACCAGCCGCCCGCATTACGCGCCTTCATGTCCATGTCTCGTTACGTCCGCGACCAAAGCTCGCTCCCACCGCAACTACGCGAGCTTGCCATTCTCGTTACGGCGTATGGCTTGAATGTCGAATACGAGCGCGTGCACCATCTTGCCGCAGCTCGAAAGGTCGGCGTACTAGAAACCAAACTCCGGGATCTCGCCGCGTGGCGGAGCAGTGATGCGTATGAACCGATAGAACGGGCCGTGATGGCGTATGCTGACGAGGTTGCAGTCTCGCGACACGTACGCGATTCGACGGTCAATGATTTGCGCCGGTACCTCTCGCCGCAGGAGGTTGTCGACCTTGCGATCACGGTTGCGTGGTACCATTTCTGTGCGGCTCTGATCCTTCCGCTGGGTGTCGAGATGGAAGGGACCTCCACATGAACGCAGCCGTCCCGCGCGGTGGGGGGTTACGAAACCGTTTTCGACTGACGCCGCTGCCAGTCCTCGGAGAACAGGTTAAAATGCTGACGCCGATACGGATGGGCCAGCAGCACCTCTTCGTTGAGCGTCACGCCCAATCCGGGTCCTGACGGGAGCGGGAAGTAGCCGTCTGTCACAGCGGGAAGCCCGGGTGCGGCCTCCGTCACGAACGGCTCGGCGAAATCGTTGAAGTACTCCTGAATCTTGAGGTTCGGTGTGCACGCGGCGAGGTGGAGGACCGCGGCCGTGCCGACCGAGGCGCCCACGTTATGCGGCGCGAGCAGCACACCGTGGGCCTCTGCCATCGCCGCAATCTTCTTCGTCTCCAGCAGGCCGCCGCAGTGGGTGAGGTCGGGCTGGAGGACGTCCACGGCGTCGAGGGCGAGCAGGTCCCGAAACGCCGAGCGCGTGTGCAGACGCTCGCCGGTCGCGATGGGGATCGCGGTGTGGGAGGAGACGCGGACGAGCGCGCCGGGCTGGTCCGGCGGCACCGGCTCCTCTATCCACCCGGGCGCGAAGCGCTCAAGATCGCGTGCCAGCGCGATCGCCTGGGCCGCCGTGAACCGGCCGTGCATCTCGATCAACAGCTCGACGTCGGGTCCGACGGCGTCCCGTACCGCCTCGACGAGCGCGACGGATGTCATGTACTCGTCGCGCGTCAGCTCACCGGCGCCGGCGCCGAACGGGTCGAACTTCATCGCCCGGTATCCACGGTCGACGACCCGGCGGGCGGCCTGCGCGAACTCCTCCGGGGTGCGCGCCACTTGGTACCAGCCGTTCGCGTACGCTTTGATTCTGTCGCGGCACGCCCCACCGAGAAGCCGGTAGATCGGCTGGCCGAGGGCTTTGCCGATCATGTCCCAGCAGGCCATCTCCACGATGGCGAGCGCGGTCATTTCGGTCGCGCCCGGGATCTCGTAGTCGTCGCGCGTGATGCGTAGGACCAGATCCTCGACGTTGAACGGGTCGCTCCCCAGGACGTAGCGATGCGCGATGGCGTCGAGGTGGGCGGCAACGGCTTCCTCGCGGTTGACCGGGCGTGCTTCGCCGATCCCCTCGAGGCCATCGTCGGTTCGCAGACGGGCGAAGACGAAGTTCCGCCACGCAGACCCCATCACGTAGATCTTCAGGTCGGTGATCTTCACGGCGGCCTCTAGCGGGCTGTGGCGGTGGCGACCGCGGGGATGCCCAACCCCGCCGCCCCCCGGCTCGACGCGACGAGGTCCGGGGCGTACCGCCGGATCAGGTCCGTGCCCAGCTTGGCGCGCCGCACCCGCTCTCGTGTGAGGGCGATCGTCGTCGCCTCCAGGTGCGTACCACTCGGGTAAATGTTCGGGGCGTTCCGCAGGCCAAACTTGACATACACCGGCGCTGCGACGCGGATGATCTCTGGGATTTCGTAATGGCGAATGAATCCACCGAGGTCGTCCGGGGCCTCGACGTAAATGTCGAGCGGGATGTCCACCGCCTGGCGGATCGCGGCGATCTGCGCCAGCGTGAGATCGGTCGGGATGTTGTAGGTCCCCGCCCCAAGCCGCGCCATCACCGCAACGGCGGCGGGGTTCGCGCTGCCCATCATAACCGAGACTTTCAACACCAGGTCCCGCGGCAACTCGGACGCCCGGACCATTTCGGCAAGGACCCAGAGCAGGCCCTCGTCGGCAACCAGAACGCTGCGGATTCCCAGCGCGCACGCGCGCCGCACGTCCTCAACGGCATACACGAGCTGATCCGCGCCGCGGATGCGCGGCGCCACGGCGCGCCCGGCGGGCGAGGCCGCCGTCGCGCCGACGTCCCAGGCCGCGCGCGGCCCCACGAAGAGGCTCACCTCCATACCCCGGGCGCGGCCCAGGCCGGCCATCTCGGCGATCTCGTCGTCGGTCAGCAGCATGATCCCGCTGCCCTGCGACACGCGCTGGATCTCGACGCCGTGCAGGTCGGCCGCCCCGATGACCGCCCGCATCGCCTCGGGACCCTCGCAACTCGGGATCTCGATCCGGTATTGGGCGCCATCAGGAAACCGCTTGGCGGAGGTGGGCAACGCGTGCGCGTCGCCCATCGGAAGCCCTAGGCGAGATAGAAATGCGCGTGTCCGTTCCATCCTCTCCTTCACCCTCCAGACGTCTGCAGCACGCCACGGGCGGCGCGGGGCAGAAACCCGAGCCGGCGCGACACGTCCTGCGCCCCCTGCTTCACCAGCGCGGCCAGTTCCTCCCGCCGCTTCGGTCGCATCCTCGTGATCGGGACGGAGATGCTCATCGCCGCGGCCACCTGACCCTCGCGATCGTGCACCGGCGCGGCCACACAGCGGACGTCGATGTTGGATTCGCAGTCGTCAAATGCCAGACCGCGGACACGAATAACCGCCAACTCACGGCGCAGGCGGGGCAATGATGTGATGCTATTCGGGGTCATGGAGGCGAGTGACTTTGATCTGCCGTACCGGGCGATCAGCTCCCGCTCCGGTAGCCCCGAGAGGAGCATCTTCCCAACCGCAGTGCAGTGGGCCGGGAGCCGGCGTCCCACCGCCGAGACCATTCGGATCGCCTGCGTGCTGTCCACTTTGGCAATATACACGACCTCCGTCCCATCAAGGACAGCAAGATGCACGGTTTCATTGCACACCGCTGAGACCGCACGGGCCACCTGGCGGCCCTCCCGAGGCAAATCCAGGCCGGCCGCATACGCGCTCCCTAACTCGAACACCCGCAACCCAAGCACGAACTTGTGCGGCTGATCATCGAGCGCGCGCAGGTACCCTCGACAGACGAGCGTGCGGACCAGGTCGTGGGCGGTGCTCCGCGGAAACCCTAGACGCGCGGCCACTTCAGGCACGGACCATGGACGCGCCTCACTCAGAAAGGCCTCGAGAATATCAAACGCCCGGGTCACCGCAGGGACGAGTCTCGGCATGCGCGCCACCGGTCAGTCCTTCATCCCCGTCAGAGCCACACCCTGAATGATCTGGCGCTGTGCGAGAAAGAACACGATGATCAACGGCAGCGCGCTGACCGTCGCGCCCGCCATGACGATCCCGTACTCCACGCGGTACGATCCGAGCAGCCGGGCCAGGGCGACCGGCAGGGTCATCATTTCGTTGCTGCTGATCGCGATGAGCGGCCACGTGAATTCGTTCCAACTCCTTAGGAAGGTGAAGATCCCCAACGCTGCAAGCGCGGGCTTGACCAGCGGCAGGGCCACCCGGGTGAAGGT
Source organism: bacterium (assembly GCA_035703895.1). Classification (NCBI taxonomy): domain Bacteria; species bacterium. Next base: position 8,604 of record DASSXJ010000077.1, read on the forward strand.
CATGAACGGTCCGGCGCCGTCGATCTTGGCCGCGTCCTGAAGATCGCGGGGCAACGCGAGGAAGAACTGGCGCATGAGGAAGACGCCGAAGGCCCGCGAGAGCCCGGGGAGGATCAGCGCGTGGTAGCTGTTCAGCCATCCCACCCCCTCGAACATCAGATACAGGGGGACGAGAGTAATCTGGAGAGGCACCATGAGGCTCGCGACGATGATCCCGAAGACCACGGCCCGCCCCCGGAACTGCAGCCGCGCCAGCGCATACCCCGCCATCGCATCGATGATCAGCGTGAAGAGCGTCTCGCCGGTTGCCACAACGGTGCTGTTGAAGAACGCCCGGGCGATGTTCGCCGTCCGGCTCGTTGTCAGCGCAGTCCCGAAGTTCTCGGTGGTGGGGTGGACGGGCAGCCACTGGATCGGCAGCCGGATGATCTCGGACTCGGGCTTGAGCCCCGTCAAAGCGATCCAGGCCAGCGGCAGGAGCCAGAGTGCCGCCAGGGCCAGCAGCAGCACGAACGTCACGGCGGGGAGGATCGGAACCTGCACCCTCACTCCGCGCACCCGAGGGACCCGATTGACCAAGACGGCCAAGTCGTCCTCCTAGTACTCGGTGTGACCCGACAAGAATCTGAACTGCGCCAGGCTGAAGACCAGGATGATCAAAAAGAGCACCCACGCCGCGGCTGATCCCTCGGCCATGCGCTGCTGCACGAACGCGGTCTCATAGACGTGTTGGATGACGGTGCGCGTGCTGTCACCGGGCCCCCCGTTGGTCATCACGTAGACTTGGCCGAAGATCTGGAACGACGCGATCACCTGGATGACGACGACGAACAGCATCGTCGGCCGCAGCAACGGCAGGGTGATCGCCCAAAACTGGCGCCACCCCTCGGCCCCATCCATCCGCGCGGCTTCGTACAAGTGCGAGGGAATGTCCTGCAGGCCGGCCAGGAACAGGACCATGTTGTAGCCGGACGTCCACCACACCGTCGCCAGGACGACGGCGGCCATGGCCAGGCCGGGATTCGCCAGCCACACGGGTGGGTGGACTCCCAACTGCTTGAGGTAGAAGTACACCGGGCCGAAGTTGGCGTCCAGCAGCCACCACCAGCAGATGCTGACCACGGAGACCGAGAGCGTGAACGGCAGAAAGAAGGCCCCGCGGAGGAAGTCCCGCAACAGCACCCCTCGGTTCAGCGCCACGGCGAGCAGGAGCGGGAGGGCGATGAGCACGGGTGTGCTCTCCAGCACGAATGCCACCGTATTCTTCACGCTGGTTTGGAACTTGGGATCGGTGAGGACATAGGAGAAATTCTCCCACCCGATCCAGTGGATGCGCACCGATCCGAGGCGGTAGTCGGTAAAGCTCAGGTACAGACCATAGACGGATGGCGCCACCATGAACACAAGGAAGGCCAGCACGTAGGGGGCGAGCATGAGGTGGGCGGTCCACGCCTCGTGTCTCCGCTCAGCGGACAGCACAGGGTGAACCGCGGCCGGCCGGGCCGCAGGAGGGACCGATCGGTCCGCGACGCTCGGCACTCTCACCCGAGACCCCTTCGTCGACTCACGGACTCCGCCGGCGCGCTAGACTCGAGCCCGCTTGATCTCCGCGTTCACCGCCTCGAGCGCCTCTTTCGGCGTCGCGTTTCCCAGGAAGATCTTCTCGAGAGCGACGGGCAGGGTGCTCTCCTCGACCAGGATTTTCGGGGCCGCGGGCATGAACCGCCAGACCGGGGTGTCCTCGACCAGGATCGCCTGCTTCCTGGACTGGAATCCCGGCGTCTTTGCGAGCGCAGTCCGCGCGGGGATGTGCCCGCCTTGCGTCCAGGCGAGGCTGTGGTCGCTGATCCACTTGATGAACCCAATGGCGGCTTGGCGTTTCGTCTCGTCCGGCCTCCTCTGGGCGGGCAGGTAGAACTGGTGGGACCCGGCCCACACCGCTCTGGTCTTGAACAGCCGGGGCGCGTGCGCCACCGTGAAGTCCATCTTCGCCGAGACGAACGCCGGGATGTTCCAGTCGCCGTGGATCACCATGCCGAACTTGCCTGTGCGGAACGCGTCCGCCGTGCTGGTGATCCCCTCCGCCGTGTAATGGTATTTCTTGTTCAAGTCCTGGAGGAACTGCGCCACCTCCAGCGCCGCCGGGCTGTTGAGGGTCGGTTCGCCGGCCGCGTCGAAGAGGTCGCCGCCGTTCTGCCAGAGGAACATCTGGTACGCCCACGGAGCGCCCCGCTGTAGCCACCCCGTCCCGTATTGGTCGCCCTTGGTGAGGGTTTTCGCGGCCGCGAGGTACTCTTCCATTGTCCCTGGGACCTTGGGTTTGTTCCCATCCCACAAGCCCGCGGCCTTGAACATGGGGTTGTTGATGTACATGCACATGCAGTGGATGTCCAGCGGCACAGAGTAGCGCTTGCCCTTGTGGATTCCCCCCTCCCAGGCCTTGGGGTTGAAGTCCTTCTGCTGGAGATCCAAAGTCTTGAGGTCGGCATCCGTGAACTCCGTCACGGCACCGACCTCTACGTACCGGGGCACCTCATACGTGTGCATGATCGCGACGTCTGGTCCCTGCCCGGCCGGCACTGCCGTGAGCATCTTAGTGTGAAAATCGGTCCACGCCATCTGCTGCTGCTCGATTTTGACGTTTCGGTTCGCGGACATGAAGTCGTTGACCAGCCCCTCCATGACGCGGCCGTCCGGGCCGGTGAGCCCGTTCCAAAAGTTCAGGGTCACATTCGGGGCGGCGGTCACCGTCCTCCGCTCCGTGCGCCACAGGCCCCCCGCCACCGCCGCGGTGGACGCTCCGGCCACTTGGAAAAACCTTCGCCTGGTCATTCCCCGTCTCGCGTCCGTCATCTCATTCCCTCCCTTCATCTGCCTCCTCTGGCAACCGTTCCCTCCACAGGTTCAGCCAATGGGCAACCGCATTATCGTCACCGAGTGCGCCGGAAACCCATAGGTGAGATGGTGGCCACCGCCCCCCTCAACGCGCCGTTCCCGCACGTCGACCGCCTTGGGGTGCTCAAACGAGTTCACGGCTCTGGGGTCCTCGCCGTTCACTTCGTACACAAGGACCGGTGTGCCGATCGCTCCGTTCTCCACCTGGATTGTCGTGGCGATGGCGCGGCCGCGGTCGCGGTTCACAACCGCCAGGCTGACCTCGCGTCCCTCGACGTCGCAGGTCGCCGTCGCGTCCAGCAACGCAAACGGGCCTAGGTCCGCGACCCGGTGAGGACGAACCGACTCGTCCTCTTCCCCGGGGGCGAATGTGTAGGCATCACACTCGACGTGGACGTCGAGGGCGATGTCGCGGGTGTGCTCGGCATACAGGCGGAACGGATGATAGATCGACTGCAAAAACAGCCCACGGGGGGTGGTCATGATCGGGGCGATGACGTTGACCAGCTGCGCCACGTTGGCCATACGCACGCTGCGGCAGTGTCGAATGAAAATGTTGAGAAACGTCGCCACCGCCAGGGCGTCCGAGAGATCGTAGCGCTCCTCGAGGCCCGACCGGCGCGCCTCGGGGCTCCGCTCCCGGTACCAGACGTTCCATTCGTCATAGGCGATGTAGATCGGATGGTCAATGCGCTTCTCATAGCGGACGCGTTCGATCATCGCTTCGCAGATGCGGAGGGCGCGGTCGGCCTGGTGCGGATGGAACACGTTCGTGTAATAGTGATCGCTTCCCGTATAAATATGAATCGAGTGGTAGTCCACGATGTCGGCAAGCCCTTCCACCACGATGCGATCCCAATCGTTCCACCCCTGCTGTCCGCAGCTCACCAGCTGGATGCTTGGGTCGGTCCACTTCATCATCGCGGCGAACTGCCGGGCTTTCTTGACATAGTCCTCGGCGCTGAGCGAGCCGATCTGCCACTTCCCATACATTTCGTTGCCCAGCCCCCAATACTTCACGGCGAACGGCTCCGCGTGCCCGTGCTTTCGGCGCAGATTGGCCCAATGCGTGTTGCCGGTGCCGTTGCAGTACTCCACCCAGGCCTGCGCCTCATCCATCGTCCCCGAGCCCATGTTGACCACGATGAACGGGTCGGTCCCGAGGGACCGGCAATACTCGATGAACTCGTCGGTGCCGAATCGGTTTGGTTCCTCCCCGCCCCAGGCGAGTTCGATCCGGCGGGGCCGCCGCTCCACGGGGCCCACGCCATCGACCCAGTGGTACCCACTGACGAAATTCCCGCCCGGCCAGCGCAGCACCGGCATCCGGAACGGACGCAGGACCTCAAGTACATCCCGGCGGAACCCGTGGGCATCGCTGAGGGGGGAGCCCTCTTCGAAGATCCCACCGTAGATGCACCGCCCCAGATGCTCGATAAAACCGCCGAAGATGCCGCGGTCGACGGTCCCGATTTTCCGGTGTGGATCCAGCGTGATCCTCGCCACGTACGCCTCCGATCTCCGGCGTCTGCGGTGTCCGAAATATCGGACGCCCTACGGGATTTCGAATAGGTTGCCCGGGGCGCTGGGAAAATCCTGCCCGCGGCGTTCCCGCCACGATTCGAGACTGATGGAAACACGGGATAGAGAAGTAGACCCACGCTTTACGAGGGCGACTGTGTCTATGGAGCTTTAATGCGTTTAGCTATCTCACCAATGTGCTTGCTCAAGCGCTGTCGGCACATGACGTATTTGCCGCCGCCTGGATCGCCTCATTCAGTGTCAGAAACAGCCGTTCCGACATTCGAACGTATTCGACCTGGGCCTCCCCCTGGAACGCCATGTCGTTCCAGGAACCCATGCCGCCGAACACCCAAGCCGATTGGCACGCGTCCAGCAGCCACGTCGCGAGCGGCGGCAGGCAACCATCGGGGGCCAAGTCCTTGTGATAGCCATATCGTTTCTCTCCCCGAGAATCGAGCATTTCAATGGCCTGTGAAAAGCAACTCGTGAAACCTCCACAATTGTGCCGTTCGGAAAACTGGCGAATGTCCGCGAGGGCGGTGCGAAAGCGGCCTGCCAACGACTCCAGGTCCACTGATGTTGCCGAAGATCGCGCTTCTGAAACGCGGCGATAGGAGACCCGCCAGATCCGACGTTCGGGGGCATTCTGATTCCAAACCTCCCACCGCGACAGCCAGATCGCGCTCTTCCTATTTTGCCGGATCGCCTCCATCGTCCATATCCCGCCGCCCCCAACCAATCCGGCCGACATTCTATCTGGAATCTTCGGATGGTTCTGCGGCGTGCGCAACAAACGGATCGCGGAAACATTGGCCGCTTTCAAGTACGCAAACCATGCGTCGGGGCTGTTGGCGACCTCCTCCTCTCGAATCCTGCCCCAGAGGGCCTTCGACACACCAAAAAACTTGATCCAATCGCAGAACGAACAGGTGGAGTTGCTCGGGAAAAACGGAGGAACGATTCGCCCCTGCAGGAATGCATTGGCGTGAGAGGTCAGGGCCACAAATTGCGCTACGGGGCCGTTCATTGTGGTCTTCACCCACTAGTGGAAGGCATGGCGCACCAATAAATATAGTGAAACGTTGCCCGCAAAGGATATGTGCACCTCCTGGCAGTAATGGATGGACCCGATGACGGTGGAACGGGAGGCGGCCATGATCCTGGTGCACCAGCGTTATTTCGCCAAACCCGGGCTGCGAGAAAAAGTGCTCGAGACGCGCGTCGCGGCCTCGCGCCGGCTCGCGGCCCTCGGCGTGCCCACCGGGCGGATTTGGGTGCCCGTGCCGCCCGAGGCCGGCATCGAACAGGCCGATGTCCCGGACGTCATCTGGGAGTGCACGTACGCCGGTTTAGCCGAGCGGGAA
>DASSXJ010000078.1 GCA_035703895.1 bacterium
CGCCTACACGGTCAGGGCGGACGTGGTGCGGAACGATCCCCAGACGAACATGACGCGGGTGAAGGTCACAGTCACTTGGAACAGCGGGGTTCAAAGTTATGTCAGCGAGACGATCCTCAGCAACCTCCAGTAAGACGCACGCACGCGGGTTTACGCTGCCCGAAGTGCTGATCTGCGCGGCGATCGCCGGTATCGTCACACTGGCGGCAAGCTCCGGGTACGTGTTCATGACGAAGAGCTGGGTCCAGCAGCAGGCGCGGCTGCAGACGCAGCAGCAGCTGCGGTCCGCGGTGGCGGCCGTGACGCGCGAGGCGCGCGTCGCCGGGGCCTGCATGCTCGACAATCCGCCTGCGGACGTCCAGCCGGTGAGTGGGGTCGACAACGGGACGACGGATTCGATCACGATCCGGGCGAATCCGCACTGCGCCAAGGGCGCGATCGTGGGCGCCGACTGCGCGGCCTGCACGTCGTTCACGGTGAATCCCGCGACCAACTTTGCCGGCCTCGGCGGAACCTGGGGCTATCTCTATGCCGGAGCGGGCCAGCATCAGTACTTCAAGATCCTGAGCGTCGTTGGGAGCACCATCAATGTGGACACCACCACCGGTCCTCCCATCACGGGCACGTACCTGCAGAATACGACAGCGGTGTATGCTGTGGAGGCAAGGACGTTTGCAATCAGCAGCACCTGTCCCACCTGCGGCGGCGTTCCCAGCCTGACGCTCACCCTCTTGGGCGGGTCGGAAGAAGCGCTGGTCAAGGGCGTCGACCTGTTCGACATCCAATATGTCTTTAACGACGATTACGACCCCACCAACTGCGTCAGCTCCACGGGGGGGGGACGCCCGCTCTGCGTGGTGAATCTGCCGCAATCCGCGACCGATTGGAAGAAGGTGCGCTCGGTCATTTTCGATGTGGGCGCCCGCTCACTGCGAGGGGTCGGGGGCGCGGGTTCGTCCGACGGATTCCTCCATCACAACGAGATCTTCGAGATCTCTCCTAGGAACTTCCAATTCCCGGCGGGACGCCTGTAGAGGGTGATGCGCATGCGTGCGAAGGTTCATGGGCAGCAACACGGGGCGGCGGTGCTCCTCGTCCTCCTGATCATCCTCGTCCTGGTCGCCGTCGGGACATTCGTGATGCTGTCGGTGGACCGCAACTCGGACATGCGGGTGTCGTACCAGAAGAACGTCGCCGGCTTCAACGCGGCCGAGGCCGGGCTCAACGTGGGGGCGGCCCAGGTCCTCACCACCATGCAGGGGTTCAGCCTGCCCACCAACTGCAATCCGCAGTCGCTCTCCCTCAATAACCGGACGGTGACCTACCGGCTCAGCGTCCCGGGAAATGCGCCGGGAGACTGCACACCGAATGTCAGCTCGCAGTCCCTGGTGTCCGGCCCCTACGCCGGGCTCAACGCGATCGTGCACTCGTACAGCCTGACCTCGACAGCGAAGAACGCCCAAGGGTACACCGAGGCGTCGCTCACCAACCAGTTCTTCGCCAACCTTATCCCCGTGTTTCAGTTCGCATCGTTCTACAAGAACGATCTCGAGATTCTGCCGTCGCCGCCGATGGTCATCAACGGGCGCGTCCACACCAACGGGGATCTCTACCTCAACTCCGACAGCTGCGGGTCCGCGATCTCCGCGGGCCTGAATATCCTGGGGAAGGTCACAATCGTCGGATCCAACCCCAACACGTCGGGGCTGTTCCGGGGTCGCAAAGACTCGACGCAGAACTGGAACAACGTCTATATCTCGCTCGACGGCACCCCCTCCAACATGCAGGTGCTCGGCACGACGCAGGGGAGCACGAGTTGCGCCCAGGTGAGCCGGCGGGAGGTGCAGTCGGACGAGATCCAGTCCTGGAACGGCCGGATCACCAACAAGGTGAGCGGGATCACCCTGCCGGGCGTCGATTCGCTGCTGTGCACTCCCTGGGTCGCCGCCTGCAACGGGACCGGCGGCGCCTACTGGCAGAACGCCAACCTCCGGATCGTGCTGGACCTGACCGCCCCCACGGAGCACCTGGACCCGAGCGCGGTGCCAACGGGTCCGAAGCTGCCGCCGATCCAGGTGCTCGATGCCGGCGGGAGCGTCAATACGGCCAAGACGGATGCGCTGCACGCCTTCATGCGGGACCCTGCATATTTTGGCGCCATCACCTACACCGACGTGCCGGCGACGGGCGCCGGGAGTCACTGGGACTGCAAGCAGTGGGGCGATTGCGAGAACTCGACGTACAAGCAGTTTGACAAGTACCCGACGCCGTTTCCCCGGGCGGGCGATCCGAACGGCTGCACAGTCAACCGGGATCCGAGAAATCCGATCGATACCTTCCTCAAGTATTGCTACGACTACCGCTTCGGCGGCTTCTACAACTGGCGGGAGCGCAAGCCGGTCCAGATCCTGAACATCGACTGGATCGCCCTCGACGAATACAATCGCAACCACAGCAACGTGTTCTTCGACCCGAACACGACCACGAATGGTGGGGTCGTTGCCTTCCTGTCCGTGAAGGGGCCGAACTCCTCCGGCGGAAACCACTACGGCGTCCGGATCCTCGATGCGGCGCGGCTTCCCCGGGAGGATACAAACACCGGGGTGACGTTTGCGAGCGATGTCGCGGCGTATGTCGCCGGCAACTTCAACTGCCCGGCAATGGATACGAGCGGCGGCGATTCCGTGCCCGCCGCATGCGGTTCCGCCAAGCGCCCATCGTCTGTCATCGCGGACAGCATTAACGTCCTGTCCTGCGCCTGGATCGATGCGGCGGCCTGTGCAAATTACACCACCGGATCCGACCAGTGGGCGGGGATCGCCCAGCCCGGCGTGTTCCGCCCGGTGGACGAACGAAGCACGGCCGGGCCGGCGAACGGGATGCAGGCACAGCAGACGGCGGTGAACGCTGCCTTCCTGGCGGGGAATGACACGACGGTCGGGAGCTGGTACAGCGGTGGGCTCGAGAACTATCCCCGGTTCCACGAGGACTGGCAGACGGGCGGTCCCTACAAGTTCTGGTATCAGGGCTCATTTGTGTCGCTCGATACGCCCAAACACTCTTGCTGGGCCGTCCTCGAAGCCGGCGTGACAGACGACGCGGTGCCCTTCCGATGCACCAATTACCCTGCCCCAAACCAGGGCTTCTGGACCGACACACGGTACGTCCCGCCGCCGCGGCGCTGGTTCTACGACGTGAGCTTCAACAACTCGACGAACCTGCCGCCCCTGACGCCGAGGTTTGTCTACCTACAGCTCGTATACTTCACCGAGGTGTTCCACTAACCAGGAAACCGCCGGGGCGCGCCCGCAAGGGCGCGCCCCGCGATGAAGCACAGCCCGCAGCCCGGGCCGGGAGCCCTCCCGCCGCGACGTCCGCTCCGCTGTACGATCGATAGGTCTCCGCCCCCCCTTTGATAGGTCCACGGGTTCCCTGCCTCCTGCCTACCGGCGGATGAAAGTGGGCATACACCAGTCAATGACCCGAACTGCCAGACAGGGGGGCCAGGCCGAGCGCATGCGACGTCGAGCATATCCGCGCGATGCTCATGGTTCCTGCCGCGGCTTCACGGTGATGGAGGTCATCATCGCGGCCTTTCTCCTCACGGTGGGTCTCATCGCGACCGCGCAGCTCGTGATGATGGCGACCGGTCAGGTGGCCCTGTCCAAGCAGCAGAGCGATGCCGCCGCGCTGGCGTCACAGACGGT
>DASSXJ010000079.1 GCA_035703895.1 bacterium
GCCGAGGAGCGCTCCCGCCTCGCGCACCCACCACCGAGGGCGGCCATCGACCGGTGCCGACACCGCGGCCCACGCAATCGCGAGTCCCGCCGCAAGAACGCAGAGCTTCACCAAGAGCGTTCGTCCGTACGCGGTTGCGGCGAGGTCGCGGAGGCCCGTCAGGTGCTGCAGCGCCATCACCGTCCCGGTGATGATCAGCACCGTCACCAACACCAAGGCGATCCGAGTGGTTCGCGCGACGATCGCCCCCCGGCGCGATGCGATGCCCGGCATCCGGTAGATGCTCAACAGTCCCAGCAGCCCTCCCAGCCATAGACCCATCGCCGCTTCGTGCACCATGTTGATGCTCAGGCCGGCCCATGCGGGACGGGTCCCGACGGCGTGGGCCGCCTCACCGTCGATCAGAGCCACCACGGCGCCCAGGGGCAGGACCGCCCAGGCCATCTGCATCTCACCGATGTGCGTGTTCCGCACCGCGCCGACGAGCACCCAGAGAAGGACCGCCGCGCCCAGCCGCTGCGCGAGCACGCGGCCGAAACTCGAGTCCAAAGCACCCCCCGCCAGCTCGAGGTCGAATGGGCCGTCGCCCGCCGCGCCCAAACTGGTGGTCTGCGCAACCAGCGCGAGAGGCTCTGCGATCAGCAGTGTGAGGACCCCCGCCCCAACGAGCCGCCAGAGCCGTCGCTCGGATGAGACATCGTCCGCAAGTGACAACGGCACGAGCACCAATTGGCGGAACCCGATCACGCCAAAGCTCATCGCGTATCCGGCGAAGTGGAGCGCTCGGGCGAGCGTCTGAAGCGCAAGCCCCACCGTGGGTCGTGCAGGACTGCCGGCTCCCGCCGCCATTCCGGCGGGGGGCCCGCTCGAATGTCCGACGCTGAAGGCGAACGTCCCCTGCGCCGGATGCGTGTCCGAGGCGACAACTCGCCAGATGACGCGATATGTGCCCGGCTCCGCCGCATTGACCTTGACCGATACCTCAGTACCGGAGATCTGCGCCGGTCCGACCTCGACACGCCTCCCGCCCGGCCCAAACACGCGCACGCCCCGCCCGATGAGGTCCACACGCTCGTTGAAGTACAGACGGACGAACCGCGGCGGCTGGCGCAGCACCATCCCGGTGGCGCAGGGGAGGTCCGCCTGGGGCAGCTGCGGGAGACGGGAGAACGAAAGAATCGCGCATGGATCGGAGGGATCGGAGCGAACGAGAGTGGCGTGGGCCAGCGCCCCCGGAGGCCCAACTGCCAGCCAGCCCACCGCCGCGATCGCGGCGACAACGAGCCGTCGGATCGCGCGCGACTCGATTAGATCGACGCCCCCGCCTCGGCCGCACGGTGACGCACGAGATCACCCCGAGACGCCTGGCCGATCCGGATCACCAGGCCGGCCGCGAGCAAGCAGAGCAGCCCCGAGGTCATGAACGCGACCTGATAACCGCCGAGCCACGTGCGCACGGCCCCCGCCCCGAATGCCGCGGTCGCGGCTCCGAGCTGGTGCGCGGCGGCGATCCAGCCGAACATGAGGCCCACGTTGCGCTTGCCGAAGATGTCGGCGGTCAGGCGGACGGTCGGCGGAACGGTGGCGACCCAGTCGAGGCCGTAGAAGACGGCGAAGGCGGCCAGCGCGAGGAACTGCGTCCCCAGCGCATACGGAAGGAAGAGCAACGACAGGCCCCGGAGCCCGTAGTACCAGCACAGCAGGTACCGGCTGTCCCACCGGTCGGACAGCCACCCCGAGACGGTCGTGCCGATCAGGTCGAACACACCCATCGCCGCGAGCAGGCTCGCCGCCGCCACCTCCGGGATCCCGTGCTCCATCGACGCGGGAATCAGGTGGGTGCCGATGAGGCCGTTCGTGCTGGCGCCGCAGATGTAGAAACTGCCGGCGAGCAGCCAGAAGTCTCTCGACTTGAATCCTCTCCCGAGCGCGGACAGCGCCGCCGTCACCGGATTGCCTGTCGTCAGCCCCCGCGGCGTCTCGGGCCCCTCGGGCGGCGCGCCGTCCGGACGGAGCCCGATGTCGCTGGGGTCGTTTCGCATAAAGAACGCGACGATCGGGATCATCAGGAGCGCGACGCCTGAAACAATCAGCACCGCGTTCCGCCACCCATGGTTGACGACCACCGAGGCGAGCATCGGTAGGAAGATGAGCTGCCCGGTGGCCGTGCTGGCCGTCAGCAGTCCCATCACGAGCCCGCGCCGCTCCACGAACCAGCGGTTGGCGATATACGCACCCAGCACCAACGCCGTGGCGCCCGTCCCAAGCCCGACAATGATTCCCCAGAGGAGCACAAGCTGCCACGAGGCGTGCATCACCGTCGTCAACCCAACGCCAACGGCCACCAGCCCGAGCGAGCCGGTCATCACGCGCCGGACCCCGAACCGGTCCATCAGGGCCGCGGCAAACGGCCCGAACAGCCCGTACAGGAGGATGTTGATGGAGATCGCCAGCGACACGGTCGCCCGGGTCCAGCCGAATTCCTTTTCCAGAGGGATGATCAGGACCCCCGGCGTCGAGCGAATCCCTGCCGCCGAGAGCAAGACAAGAAAGGTGACGGCGGCGATGATCCAGCCGTAGTAGAACCGCCCCCGCGCAAGACGCACAGCGATGCGTCCATACGTGGCGGTAGAACGACTGCTGTGGCGCGCCTATTCCGGCGCGAGCGTCGGCGGCCTCACAGCGGCGGGTAGTGCTGTGCCCACGGCTGGATCGCCTCAAACCCCGCCGCGGCCCGCAGGACCACGGCGTCATCGTGCCACCGGCCGACGATCTGCAGGCCGACGGGGAGGCCTTCGGCGGTGAACCCGCACGGCACGTTCGCGGCCGGTTGTCCGGTCAAGTTAAATGGATACATGAAGGGGACGCGATCCAAGAAGGGCATCGGCCGGCCTTCGGCATCGTTGGGCCCGTCGTTCGCCCCGGCATCGACGGACCAGGCCGCGACCGGCATCTGAGGGGTCAGCAGCAGATCGTAGGCTTCGAAGAACTCACGCACCGCGTTGTAAAAGACGCTTCGGAACGCGAGGGCTTTCCCGTACTCGACCGCGCTCAGCCGACCCGCGTTCAGGATCATCTGCATGAGGGACGGCTCGACCCATTCGGGCCGCTCGATGGCCCGGTCGCCGTATCGGGCGGCCATGCTCACCTGCCAAATGATCTTGTGCACTTCCCTAGGATCGGGCCACCGGATCGCCGGCGCCTCGACCGCGCAGCCGAGCTCGGAAAACCGCCGCGCCGCCCGCTCGGCGATCCCTCCCACCTCAGGATCGACCGCCTCCGCCGCGTAGCCCAGATCCCTGCTCCAGGCGACCTTGAGTCCTTTGAGGTCGCCGGCGCAGGCCTTCACGTAGTCCTCGGGCGGGGCATCGATGGACAGCGGGTCGCGCGGATCAGGACCGGCGAGGACCGTGAGCATCAGCGCGGCATCGCGGACGGCGCGCGTCATCGGACCATTGTGGGACCGCGCGGACCAGTAGTCGGGGTTGGGATGAAAGGGCACCCGGCCGAACGAGGGCTTGAGCCCAAACACTCCGCAGAGCGCCGAAGGAATGCGAATCGATCCCGCGCCATCCGACCCGTGTGCCACCGGCCCCAACCCCGAGGCGACCGCCGCGCCGGCGCCGCCTGAGGATCCGCCCGAGGTCCGATCGAGCTTCCAGGGATTCCGGCACGGCGGTCCGATCAGGTTGTCGCACATGTCCCGGTGGCCGAAGTGCGGCGTGTTGGTCTTCCCGAGGAGGATTCCGCCCGAGGCCTTCATCCGGGCAGCGACGGCACCGTCCTCTGCCGGGATATTGTGCTCGAAGAACTTCGAGCCGAACGTCGTCCGGATGCCCGCCGTTGGCTCCAGGTCCTTGATGGAGTAGGGGATGCCATCCAGGAGGCCGGTGGACTCACCCTCGAGCGCACGCGCCTCCGCCGCTCGGGCGTCCGCCCGCGCCCGGTCCGCCGTGACCGTCACGAACGCGTGGAGTGTCGGGTTCAGCCGGCCGATCCGGTTCAGCACAGCCTCGGTGATCTCGACCGGGGAGACCTTCCGCCCGCGAATGAGCCGCCTCAGCTCGATCGCGGGCGTAAAGCACAACTCCGTGTCGTCCATACCTACCTCCCTGCGATGTCTTCTGCTTTGCGCTTCTTCCTTAATATATGAGGCTATAAGAGCCGGTCCTCCGCGGACCGTGAGAGGGCCCGGCCGCGCCGCGGGGACGCTCGAGGGCGGTCTTCGCGCGGGGGCTCTCCCGGATAGGTGACGCGGGTTCCGTCGACCCGCGCCCAAGCGGTGAGCACGTGAGCCTGCGACTTCCCGGCCTCCATGATGTGCAGGACCGTATCCCCCCGAGCCGTCAGGGCATCCGCGACGAGCGAGCGATGGCACCGCCACGGGACGGCTTCGGCGCACATGAAGGCCACCGGCCCCGCATCCTCGGCCAGAGCCCGGAGTGCTCGGAGCCCCTCCGCAAACTCGGGAGTCTCCATGTAATCCGCGAATCCCCGGAAGCCGGCATTACGCCAGGCCGTGTTGCGCGAGTCGGGACGCGGCTTCCGGAGGCCCCCCAAGGCCCCGAGATGCGTGTACCGGATACCCCGTCCCGGGAGGCGCCGGGTCAGCGCCTCCCGGTTAAACTGCGGCGTGTGGCGCGATCGCGGGATCGTTCGGATATCGACCAGCAAGCGGATCCCAAAGGTCCGCAGCGCGTCCACCAACTCGTCGAGGGTCCGGGTGGAATGCCCGATCGTGTGCAGTCGCATCGCCTGCGGAGGGATTTACCGGCCGTGGCCGGAATGTCCTTTCGATGAACGCCCTCATGCCATCTGCCGCCGGCCGCCCGTGAAGCTTCCTCCCCTTCGCAAGCGCATCGCCGCCGGCCTGGCCGACGCATCCGCGGACCAGGCGCGCCGAGAAGTCTTCACAGGACTGCGGCCGCGCCTCGAGGGGGCGCGGTCGAGGTATCCCGATCTGCAAGAGCGCGTCCGGCATATCAAGATGGACGCGCTGGACCACCTCGACGAGCTCGTCCTGATCGCGACAGAGCAGCTGGAGCGCAACGGCTGCACCGTCGCCGTGGCTTCGACCGCAGCGGACGCGCGCAAGTACATCCTCAAGGTGGTGGGGGGCGGCACGGTCGTCAAATCCAAGAGCAACGCCGCCAAGGAGATCGGCATCGTCGAAGCGCTCGAGGCCCGGCGCGTCAAGGTTGTCGAGACCGACCTCGGCGACCGCATCAATCAGCTCAACGGGACCTACGGCGGACACATCATCGCGCCGGCCATCCAGGTCACGAAACAGCGCGTGCGCGAGCTCTTCAGCGAGCTGGCGGGCGAGATGCTTCCCGATGATCCGGAGGAGATCGTCAAGGTCGCCCGGGAGGACCTGCGCTCCGCGTTTGCGACCGCCGGGTACGGCCTGTCGGGCGGCAACGCGCTGGCCGCCGACACCGGCACCCTGTGCGTCGTGGAGAACGAAGGCAACATCCGGATGCTCTCCTCCCTCCCGGATGTCTACATCGCGGTCGTCCCCATCACCAAGATCGTCCGGACGGTGGAGGACGCGCTCCTGGTCATCCAGGGGGCCAGCGTCTTCGGGGTCGCCCAGCGGATCGGGACCTACGCGTCATGCATCTCCGGGCCTGCCCCGGCCGACGGCGTTGGGCCCAGGGAGGTGCACGTCGTCCTCGTCGACAACGGCCGGCGCCGCGCCATCGCGCAGGGGTTCGGCGAGGCGTTCGCCTGCATCAATTGCGGGAGCTGCCTCGACCACTGCCCTGTGTACGCGGTGATCGGGGACAAATATGGCGTGTCGACCCACATCGGCGGCATCGGCCTGCTGCAGGCGAGTTTCACGTCCGGGCTCGGGCTCACGGCTGGGCAGGGACTCTCGCTGTGCCTCAACTGCCGAGCGTGTGTCGACCCCTGCCCGGTTCGGATCGACACGCCGGGAATGCACGCCCGGCTCCGTGAGCAGCTTCCCGTCTCCCGGCGGTTGCCGGCGATGGCCCGGGCGGTGCTCGGCCTCACCGGACGCGTGCCGTTGATGCGGGCCGCCGGACGGGCGGTGTATGCGGCAGAGCGACTCGGGGTGCGGCGGATGGTCGAGCGCCTTCTACCCCGCCGCCTGCGGGAGACGGCGCCGCTCCTGCCGCCGATGCCTACCCCGCGAGAGATGGCGCCGCCGCCCGAAGTGATCGAACCGATCGGCCCTCACAAGCACACGGTCGCGTTCTTCACCGGGTGCGTGATGAGTACGTGGCTGGCCCCGATCAACTGGGCGACCCTCCGGGTGCTGGCGCGGTCCGGTTGCCGGATCCGGATGCCGCGCAGCCAGGGCTGTTGCGGCGCGCTCCATCACCACATGGGCGAGGGACGGCAGGCTCGGGCGCTCGCGCAGAAGGTCATCGACGCGTTCGACGGGCTGGACGACTGTGAGGCGATCCTGACGAACTCCGCCGGGTGCGGGGCCGCGATGAAAGAATATCCCGACCTGCTCCGTGACGACTCGGTGTACGCGGAACGGGCGCGCGCATTTGCAGCGCGCGTGCGCGACGTGAGCGAGTTCCTCGCCGCCCGCGGCGTGGCGCCGGCCGTCACGCGCGTGCGGGCGCGCGCGGTGTACTTCGATCCCTGTCACCTCGGCATCGCGCAGGGCGTCACCAAGGAGCCGCGGTGGCTGCTCCGCCGGATTCCAGGGCTGGAGATCGTCGAGGCCAAACGCCGTGAGGCGTGCTGCGGCAGCGCCGGCATCTACAGCCTCGTGCACCCCGAGGTCAGCGGCCGCCTCGCCGACCTCATCACGCAGGACCTCTGCGAGACGAACCCCGACCTGATCGTCACGAGCAACCCCGGGTGTCTGCTGCAGGTGCGATGGGGATTGGCCCGCGCGGGCGCCGGCAACCGGATCGGGGTCGTCCACATGATGGAGCTGCTCGACCGGGCCACGGGCACGACCGCATGAGTGTCCCGGGAACCCCGTCCGCGGCCGGGGCGACCGAAGAGATACTGGCGTCGCTCCGCCGCCTTCGGAACCGCGCTCGGGTGCGTGCGCGCGCCGGCCTGCTCGATGAAGCCGTCGAGACGATGAACGGCGTGGGCTTCGATGTGGTCAGGCTGGCCGCGCGCGACGACGTCGCGAAGCGCGTCCTCGAAATCATTCCCACAGGCGCGACCGCCGTGTACCATCCGTGCGTCGTCGGCCGGGCCGTCGGCGTGGCGGACGTCCTTCGCGCGGAGGGCCGCACCGTGGTCACCCTCCCGGGCGACGGGGAGCCCGGCCGGCAGAATGGGTCCTGGCGCGATTCCCTTCTCGCCGCGCAGTTCGGGATCACGGGCGCGAACGCGCTTGTCGCGGACACAGGGAGCCTCATGCTGGCGGAAGAGCTGGGGTTCGGAAGAGCCGCGAGCAATGTCCCGCCGGTCCATATCGCCTTGGTGACGGCCGACAGCGTGGTGGAGAGCCTGCTCGATGCCGTCCTGATCGCGCGCGGATACGCGGCGATGCACCTCAACCGTCCGGTGCCCCGCTACGTCTCTCTGGTCTCCGGCCCGAGCAAGACGGCCGACATCGGGTTCACGCTCGTCCACGGCATGCACGGTCCGCGCACGGTCCACGTAGTGATCTGGGAACATCCGAAGAGCGCGGGGATCAACGACGACGCGCTGCGCGCCTGGGTGCTTGCGTAGCGACCGCGATCCGGGTTACCGCGAATACCAGTCCACGGTTGCCTGGTCCGTGCCGGCCTCGGGGGGAAGGAGCATCCATCCTGCGACGATCGCGAAGACTGTCATGAGGAGGCCGAGCACAAGGCGCTTGCCGAGGAAAGCGCACACCCCCCGCCGGCACACTCGTCGGTTCTCCACGGCCATTCTCCTCGCTGCAACGCTCTGAGGCGTCCTTACGGGGCAGGCCCTCCGGACCCCCTCCATCGATGGAATGAATATGCGGACATTTGTGAATATTTCAACGTCCTCGGTCGATCGAGGCCCGCGCCGAACTATGTTATACTGAATCCGCCGTGCAGCTCGCCGATCTCCGCCTCCGCATCGACGACCGAAACGCCCTTGTGCATGCGCTGCAGGACGTCGCGGGACCCGACCGCGTGTTTACCCACCCCGCCGACCTCATCGCCTACGAATACGACGGCTGCAACTTCATGGCGGCCCTCCCGGACCTCGTCGTCTCCCCGGTCTCCACGGACGAGGTGGTGGGGATCGTCAAGGTCGCGCGGCGCCATCACGTGCCGCTGATCGCGCGCGGCTCCGGAACCGGGCTCTCTGGAGGAGCGATCACGCCGATCGGTGGGATCATCGTCTCCATGGCCAAGATGAAACGCATCCTGCACGTGGACCTCGACAACCGGACCGCCATCGTCGAGCCCGGCGTGATCAACCTGGACGTCACGAACGCCGTCCAGGCGGGCGGATATTTCTACGCCCCCGACCCCAGCAGCCAGTCGGCGTGCAGCATCGGGGGGAACGTCGCCAACAACAGCGGCGGCGTCCACACCCTCGCGTTCGGAGTGACGACGAACCACGTGCTCGGCCTCGAGATGGTCCTGGCGGATGGGTCCATCGTGCAGCTCGGCGGACGGGGCGCGGACGCCCCGGGGCTCGACCTCGTCGGCGTCACCGTCGGATCGGAGGGCACCCTCGGCATCGTCACCAAGGTCACGATCCGGCTGATGCGGCGCCGCGAGGGCGTGCTGACGATGCTTGGCATCTTTCCGACGATCGAGCAGGCGAGCCAATCGGTCGCGGACATCATCGCCTCCGGCATCGGCCCCACCTCCCTCGAGATGATCGACCGGCTCACCGTAGAGGCCGTGGAACCGGCCATCCACGCGGGGCTGCCGCTCGACGCCGGCGCCGTGCTGCTCATCGAAGTGGAGGGGGTCCGGGAGATCCTGGCGCCCTCCGCCGGGACCATCGAGGCGTTGTGCCGGCGGAACAGCGCGCGCGACGTTCGGACCGCCCGATCGGAAGAGGAGCGCCATCTCTACTGGGCGGCCCGGAAGGGCGCGTTCGGCGCGATGGGCCGGCTGGCCCCCAACTATTACCTGCACGACGCGGTCGTGCCGCGCAGCCAGCTCCCCGCGATTATGCACCAGGTGATGGAGATCGCCAGGCGGAACGGCATCCGGGTCGCCAACGTCTTCCACGCCGGCGACGGGAACCTCCACCCGCTCATCCCCTACGACGCTGAAGCCCCGGGGGAGACCGCCCGGGTGATGAAGGCCAGCGAGGAGATCCTCGCCGCCTGCGTCGCGGTGGGGGGGAGCATCAGCGGGGAGCACGGGATCGGATTCGAGAAGAACAACTACATGTCGTGGATCTTCGGCGATGCCGATCTGGAGGCCCAGCGAAGGTTGAAACGGTCGTATGATCCGGATGAGCTGATGAACCCCTTCAAGGTCTTCCCCACGCCCGTCTCCTGCGGAGAACTCATGGTCCGCCGGCCGCCGCGGTTGGGCGCGACGGGACTGTGGATCTGACCGGAGACTGAGGAGAGGAGCCCCCTCGATGGCACCCCAGGCTGCCTCCCCGGAGGCGCCCGCAGCACAGCCGATTCCGCGCCTCGCGATCCCGGAGCTGGACAAGTGCATCCAGTGCGGATTTTGTCTGCAGCACTGCCCCACCTACCGGATCCTGTCGGTCGAGACCGAGTCCCCGCGCGGCCGGATTCACCTGATCGAAGCGGCCGCGCAGGGCCGGATCCCGATCGACGCCCGGTTCGAAGAGCACATGTACGTGTGCCTCGGATGCCGCGCGTGCGAGACCGCCTGTCCCTCCGGCGTCAAGTTTGGCACGATCATCGAAGCCGCCCGGGCGGAGATCGGCCCCACCGGGTCGCCGCTGGCGCGGCGCCTCACGCTCCTGGCCCTCCGGCACCTGATGCCCTTTCCCGGCCGCCTCCGTCTCGCCGCCGCGCTGCTGCGATTTTACCAGCGAAGCGGACTCCGGTCCGCCGCGCATGCGCTTCATCTCGTGCCGCGGCGGCTGGCCGAGATGGAGACCCTGCTCCCTCGTATCCCCGATCATTTCTTCGCTCCTGCGCAGGAGGTCTTTCCCGCCATGGGCCCGCAGCGGGCGCGGGTCGGATTGCTCAGCGGCTGCGTGATGAGCGTGATGTTCGCCGACCTCAACGAGGCGACGATCCGGGTGCTCCAGCGGAACGGGTGCGAGGTCGTCGTGCCTCGGGCTCAGACGTGCTGCGGCGCCCTGAACCTGCACAGCGGCGAGCGGGACCAGGCCCGCGCGATGGCCCGGCGGAACATCGACACATTTCTCGCCGCGGGGGTCGATGCGATCGTCATCAACGCCGCCGGGTGCGGAAGCGCGAGCAAAGAATACGAGGTGCTCTTCCGCGACGACCCGAGCTACAGCGCCAGGGCGGCGCAATTCAGTCACCTCTGTCGTGACGTCTCCGAGTTCCTGGCGGAGCTCGGTCTGGTCGGAGGGCTCGGCGAAGTGCGGGCGCGCGTGACCTATCAGGATCCCTGCCACTTGGCGCACGGCCAGGGGATCCGCCGCCAACCTCGAGAGTTGCTCCGTCGCATCCCCGGGGTGGACCTCGTCGAAATGTCGGGGTCCGACCGCTGCTGCGGCAGCGCGGGGATCTACAATCTCACGCAGCCCGAGTACTCGCGCGTCATTCTCGACGAGAAGGTGGCCGCCATTCAGGCGACGGGCGCCGATGTCGTCGTCGCGCCGAACCCCGGATGCATGTTGCAGATCGCCGGCGGCGTGCGTGCCCGAGGGATGCGGGTGCACGTCCACCATCTCATCGATCTGATCGACCGCGCGTATAGGGCGGCCGACACGGCATGACCGATGCCCTCGCCGATCGGGCGCGGGAGATCGTCGGTGCCGCGAACATCGTCACCGATCCGGCGGCCCTGGCGCCGCTTGCCGTGGACGGCGTCCACCCCCGCGCGGCGGCCCGTCCGGGATCGAGCGAGGAGACCGCCGCGCTGCTCACCGCCGCCGCCGAGCGAGGCGCCGGCGTCCTCCCTCGCGGCGCCGGCGTACACCAGCACCTCGGCGGCGTGCCGGCGCGCGCCGACCTCGTGGTCGACACCACACGCCTCGCGGGCATCACTGACTACGAACCGGCTGATTACGTGGTCGCGGCGCAGGCCGGCACGCGCCTGCGCGATCTCCAGGCCGCGCTCGGGACCCACAGCCAGTGGCTGCCCATCGATCCGCCGGGGGCCGGGGCGGCCACGATCGGTGGGGTCATCGCGGCCAACCGGAATGGGCCGCGCCGCCTCCTCTACGGCTCGATTCGCGACATGCTGATCGGCATCCGGGTCGCGCTGCCCACCGGCGAGGTGATCAAGGCCGGCGGCAAGGTGGTAAAGAACGTTGCCGGCTACGATCTGACGAAGTTGTTCATCGGATCGCTGGGGTCCGTCGGCGTCATCGTCGAAGCCACATTCAAGATCTCGCCGGCCCCCGGCGAAGGCCAGACGATCCTCGTGGGCGTGCCCGACCGCGCGGCCGCCCACGCGCTGACCACGGCCGTGATGCAGTCGTACCTCCTCCCCGCTTCCCTCGTGGCCGCGAACCCGCACGCGCTCAGGCGCATCGCGGCCGCAACCGGCACCTCGGACGCCGGCGGATGGGGCGTGCTGGTGCTCGCCGAGGGGCTCGCGGAAAGCCGGAAGCGGCACGTCGACGAGATGCGTACGCTCGCCGGTCCGCAGGGCCACTTCGAAGTCCTCGACGGTCCGGCGCACGCCGGGCTGTGGCAGGCCGTCGCCGAGTTTCCATCCCCGGACATGCATCCGGGCGACGTGATCTGCCGTGCCGGTGGCCCGATCGCGCGATGGACCGACCTGGCCCGCGCGGCGGAGGACACGCGGACGTCAGGCGGCCCGGTCGAGATCGTCGCGCACGCGGGAGTGGGGCTTCTGTACACCGCCTGCGCGGCGGAGGACGGGCCCGCCGTCATCACCGCGGTCGGCGCGGCGGCGTCCGCCGCCGGAGGCTACGCCGTGGTCGAAGCGGCGCCGCCGGCCCTCAAACCGCGGCTGCCGCTGTGGGGCGAGGCTCCCGGGGGGCTCGACCTCATGCGCCGGCTGCGCGAGCAGTACGATCCGCGGGGGATCATGGTCCCGGGACGGTTAGGGTGGGGGTTGTCATGACGCGGCGCGCGCTCATCACGGCCGCGGCCATGCTCGGGATGTTCCTCGCGGCCATGGATCAGACCGCGGTCGGGACGGCGATGCCGACGATCGTCGGGGCCCTCGGCGGCCTTGCGCTCTACTCTTGGGTCTTCGCGGCCTATCAACTGGCGTTCGTCGCGACGACACCGATCTTCGGGCGGCTGGCGGACCTCTACGGGCGGAAGCGCATCTATCTCACGGGCATCTTGTGGTTCATCGGCGCGTCGATGCTCTGCGGGCTGTCCCGCTCGATGGACCAACTCGTGCTGTTCCGGCTGCTCCAAGGGATCGGCGGTGGAGCGGTGCTGCCGATCGCCCTCACGATCATCGCCGACCTCTATCCGGTGGAGCAGCGTCTCCGAATCCAGGGGACTTTCAGCAGCGTCTGGGGGCTCGCGGCGATCGTCGGCCCCCTGCTCGGCGGATTTTTCGCCGACCATGTCACGTGGCGCTGGATCTTCTTCGTCAACGTGCCGGCAGGGTTGATCGCCACCGTCATCATCATGGTGGCCTTTCGCGATCAGACCGCCATGCGCGAAGGCCGGATCGACTATGCGGGGATCAGCCTGCTCACGAGCGCGGCGGTCACACTCTTGCTGCTTCTCCTCTGGGGCGGGCAGGCGTTCCCCTGGCGGTCCCTCCCGGTGGCCGG
This sequence comes from bacterium, assembly GCA_035703895.1. Lineage (NCBI taxonomy): Bacteria > bacterium. Next base: position 12,814 of record DASSXJ010000079.1, read on the forward strand.
ACTTGCCGGGCTGTGCACCATGCTCGTCGTGCTCTTCATCCAGGTGGAAACGAGAACCCCGCATCCGTTTCTTCCGTTCAGCCTCTTCAGGGACCGGGTCGTGACCGTGGGGGTCGTGGGCGGCTTTCTGCTCGGCGCCAGCATGTTCAGCGCGGTGGTGTATATCCCCCTCTTCGTGCAGGGCGTGATCAACACGAGCGCCACCGCGGCCGGCGCGGTCCTCACCCCGTTCATGGTGTTCTGGACGTTCTCGAGCATCGGCGCGGGCCGGCTGGCCTTGAGGCTGGGGTACCGTCCGGTCATCGTCAGCGGGATGCTCATCCTGGTGGCCGGATTTTTCTTCCTCACCCGTTTGACGGCCCAGTCGTCCATCCAGCAGGTCGTCGCGAACATGGTCCTGCTGGGATCGGGGATGGGGCTGACCGCGTCGATCTTGATGATCGCGATGCAGAACGCGGTGCCGCGGGCGCAGCGCGGCCTCGCCACGTCCATCAACATCTTCTCGCGGAACATCGGCAGCGCGATCGGCATCAGCCTGCAGGGCGCGGTGCTGATCGGCGTGCTCACGGCCCGGATGCGGGCCCTCGGCGGCGCGGCCGGGCCGGGCATCTCGAGGTTCGCGGACCCGCAGGCCGCGCTGGACGCGAGCGTCCAGGCGCACCTGACGGCCGCGGGGCACGAGGCGTTCCGCCAGGCGCTCGCCCAGGCCGTCCACAGCATCTTCATGCTCGGCCTCGTCCTGATCGCGCTGGGATTCATCGTCGTGCTGCTCTACATGCCTGCCGGCAGCGTGATGGAGCTCGCCCCGGCCCAAGCCACCGGAGGCGCGGACGCCGACTGACCCATCCCCATGCATCCCATCGTCCTCTCGCTCGCCATCCACAACCATCAGCCCATCGGCAACTTCGATCACATCTTCGCGCAGGCGACCGACAAGGCGTACGCGCCACTCCTCGCCGGGCTGGAGCGGCACCCGCGGATCCGCTTGGCCCTCCACTATTCGGGGCCTCTGCTCGATTGGCTGAGGCCGCACCGGCCCGATTTCCTCGCCCGCATCCGGGCGTTGGCCGCGCGCGGGCAGGTGGAGCTGATGACCGGCGGCTATTATGAACCGATCCTCGCCATCATCCCCGATGCGGACAAGCGCGGTCAGATCGAGAAGCTGACCCGGACGATCGCGGAGGAGTTTGGGTATGAGGCCCAGGGCCTCTGGCTTGCGGAGCGCGTGTGGGAACCGCATCTGGCGCGGCCGCTCAGCGAGGCGGGCGTGCGCTATACGATCGTCGACGACGCGCACTTCGAGGCCGTGGGACTCAATGAGGGCCAGCTCCTCGGCTACTACATGACCGAGGAGGAAGGGGCTCCGCTCGCGATCTTCCCCAGCCTGAAGCGACTGCGCTACCTGATCCCCTGGGTCTCCGTCGAAGAGGTGATCGCGTACCTCCGGACGCTCGCCGAGACGTCGGTCGAGACGGGCGACCGCGAGACCGCGCTCGACCTCGCCCTCATGGGAGACGACGGTGAGAAGTTCGGCATGTGGCCGGGCACCTACGAACACTGCTGGGAGCGCGGCTGGATGGATCGATTCTTCGAGGCCCTCGAGTCCACCCCGTGGATCGAGGTCACCCCGCCGGGCGAGTACCGGCGGACGCGCGACGCGGCGGGGCGCATCTATCTGCCGACGTCGACGTATGCGGAGATGGCGGAGTGGGCGCTCCCCGCCGAGCGGGCAGGACGCCTGAGGCGCGTCCACGACCTCGCCGCCGCGCAGTGGGAGCACATCGTGCCGTTCGTCCGAGGAGGCTACTGGCGGCATTTCCTCGTCCGCTACGCGGAGGCCAACACGATGCACCAGTTGGCGCTGCGGGCGGGAAAGAAGGTCGACGCGATGCCGGGCGGTGTCGCGCAGGCGCAGGCCCGCGACGCGCTGTGGGCGGGCGAGTGCAATTGTCCGTACTGGCACGGCGTCTTCGGCGGCGTGTACCTGCCGCACGTCCGCGGCGCTGTGTTCGCACGACTGATCGCCGCGGAGGCGATGGCCGAAGCCGCCCACCACTCGGGGCCGTACGCGGTCGCGGAAGCCCGTGATCTGGACGGCGACGGGCGGACGGACGTACGCCTCGCCACCGACATCCTCGTCCTCACCGTGGACCCGGCCAGGGGGGGATGCGTCGTCGAGTGGGATTACCGGCCGGTTCCCCGCCACCTCGGGAACGTGCTCACCCGCCGGCCCGAAGCGTACCACGTCGACCTGCGCCGCGCGGCGGAGGCCGGCACGGCCGGAGGCGCGAACGCTCAGATGGAATCGATCCATACGACGGCCGTGCGCACGAAAGAGACCGGACTCGAGCGCTTTTTGATCTACGACCGGGATCGGCGGGCCAGCCTGCGCGTCCATCTGTTCCCAACCGGGACGACGCTCGAGCAGGTGTGGCGCGACGAGCAGGACGACCTCGGAGGATTCGCCGGCCGAGCGTACGGCTGGGAATTGGCCGAGGCGCCTGGAACGGCGGCGCTGACCCTCACCCGCGAATCGGCGCTCTATGGCGGGACCGTGACGGTGGAGCGCCGGCTCGAACTCGCGGCCGGCGACCATGGATTGGACCATACCATCCGGCTCCACTGGAACGGCCCGGAACCGCTCCACGCGCTCGTCGCCGAGGAATGGGGCCTCGGCCTGTTCGGCGGCCCCGGGCAGGTGTGGGCCGACGCTGCGGAACGCCGCCTCCCGCTCGACGAGGTCGGGGAGCTCCCGGCGGCCGGCCGGCTGATCATCACGGAAGGCCACTCGGGGCTGGTCCTCACATTCGCGCCTTCCAGGCCGGCGGCGGCGTGGAGCTTCCCGCTGGTCACCGTCTCCAACTCGGAGGGGGGGTACGAGCGAACCGACCAGGGGACCGTTCTCCTGCTGCGCTGGCCCGTGGACCTTGCACCCGGCCAACTCTGGGAGCAGACGACGCGGTCCGAGATCACCGGCTCATGGGTAAAATCTTCGTGAACGGCGCGCCTGGGGAGGAGGATCGCCCTGCCGGATCACGGGAACGATAGCGGGATGGAGTTCGACGGACGGCGCCGGGTCGTCGTCACGGGTGTTGCACCCGAGATCGACGGCGGGCGGTTCGCGGTCAAGCGGACGACCGGTGAGCAGGTCGTCGTGGAGGCGGACGTGTTTGTGGATGGGCATGATGCCCTGGCGTGCGTCCTCCTCCATCGATCTCAGGACGGCGAGTGGACCGAGACGCCCATGGCGCCGCTCGGCAACGATCGGTGGCGAGGAGCGTTCACCGTCACTAAGGTCGGCCGCTACGAGTTTACGGTGCAGGGCTGGGTCGACAGGTTCATGTCCTGGGTTCGGGACCTGCCCAAACGTATCGAGGCCGGGCAGGAGGTCCGAGTCGAACTCCTTATCGGGGCCGCGCTGGTCGAAGACGCGCAGGGGCGCGCCGCCGGGGGCGACGCCGAGCGCCTCGGGGGGTACGCGGACGCCCTGCGAGAAGGCGCGCGCGAGGAGCAGGGGTCCCCGGTGCCGGCCGGACTCGGCGCGCTCATGCAGAAGTACGCCGACCGCCGGTTCAGTACGACCTACGAGAGGACGCTCGCCGTCGTCGTCGACCAGGAGCGGGCGCGGTTCAGCGCGTGGTACGAGATGTTCCCGCGCTCGTGCGCCCCGACCTCGGGCCGTCACGGCACGCTCGCGGACTGCATCCGGCGTCTGCCGTACGTCGCTGAGATGGGGTTCGATGTGCTCTACCTCCCGCCGATCCATCCCATCGGGCACACCCACCGCAAGGGCAAGAACAACGCCACGACCGCCGGCCCCACCGATCCGGGCAGCCCGTGGGCGATCGGTTCGGAAGCCGGGGGGCACAAGGCCGTGCATCCCGAGCTCGGCACGCTCAACGACTTCCACCGTCTCGTCGAACGCGCCTCGCAGTACGGGATCGAAGTGGCGCTGGATTTGGCCTACCAGTGCTCGGCGGATCACCCCTACGTGCGGGAACACCCGGAGTGGTTTCGGCATCGGCCCGATGGGACCGTGCAGTACGCCGAGAACCCGCCCAAGAAGTACGAGGACATCTACCCGTTCGACTTCGACACGCACGAGTGGCGCGAACTCTGGGCGGAGCTCAAGAGCATCGTCGACTTTTGGATCGCCCAGGGCGTGCGCATCTTCCGCGTGGACAACCCGCACACCAAGCCGTTTGCCTTCTGGGAATGGCTGATCGGGGAGGTCAAGCGCGACCATCCCGAGGTGCTCTTTCTCGCAGAGGCGTTCACGCGTCCGAAGGTGATGTACCGCCTCAGCCGGCTCGGGTTTACGCAATCGTATACCTACTTCGCCTGGCGCAACACGCGCGCGGAGCTGACCGAGTACTTCACCGAGCTTACGCAGACGGACGTGCGTGAGCACTACCGGCCGCACCTCTGGACCAACACCCCCGACATCCTCACGGAGTTCCTTCAGCTGGGTGGGCGGCCGGCGTTCATCACGCGCCTCGTGCTCGCCGCGACGTTGGGAGCGGGATACGGCGTCTACGGACCGTCCTTCGAACTGTGCGAACGCGTCCCCCGGGAGCCCGGGAGCGAAGAGTACCTGGACTCCGAAAAATATGAGATCAAGCGCTGGGAGCTTGACCGGCCCGACAGCCTCCGGGAGATCATCGCGCGGGTCAATCAGATCCGGCGGGACAACCCAGCCCTGTGGGGCGACCGCAGCCTCCGATTCCACGACGTCGACAACGACCAGCTGATCTGCTACAGCAAACGGACCGACGACCTCGCCAGCTGTGTGCTGGTGGTCGTGAACCTCGACCCGCACCACCCCCAGGCCGGATGGACGGCCCTCGACCTGGCGACGCTGGGGCTCGACGCGGAGCAACCCTATCAGGTGCACGACCTCCTCACCGACGCGCGCTTTATCTGGCACGGCGCGCGGAACTACGTGGAGCTCGATCCCCAGAGGATCCCCGCGCACATCTTCCGCGTGCGGCGGCGGGTCCGAACGGAGCAGCAATTCGAGTACTACGCGTGAGAGGCTGAGGTAGCCCCGATGGCCCGACGCAAGGACGCCGCCCTCGAGCATGAGCCGCTGTGGTACAAAGACGCGATCATCTACGAGGTGCACGTCCGCGCCTTCTCCGACAGCGACGGGGACGGGGTCGGGGACTTCCGCGGGCTGACCGACAAGCTCGACTACCTGCAGAACCTGGGGGTCACCGCGCTCTGGCTCCTGCCTTTCTATCCGTCCCCCCTGCGCGACGATGGCTACGACATCGCCGATTACACGGGGATCCACGCCCACTACGGCGACATGCGCGCCTTCCAGATCTTCCTGCGGGAAGCGCACCGCCGCGGGCTGCGGGTGATCACCGAACTGGTGCTCAACCACACGTCCGACCAGCATCCCTGGTTCCAACGAGCGCGCCGGGCCGCCCCCGGCAGCCGGTGGCGGGACTTCTACGTCTGGAGCGACACCCCGGACCGTTATCGGGACGCCCGGATCATCTTCAAGGACTTCGAGCCATCGAACTGGACGCTCGATCCTATGGCGAAGGCCTACTTCTGGCACCGCTTCTACGCGCACCAACCGGATCTGAACTACGATAGCCCGGCCGTGCAGCGGACGATGCTCCAGGTCATGGATTTCTGGTTCCGCGAGGGCGTGGATGGGCTCCGCCTGGACGCCGTGCCGTACCTGTACGAACGCGAGGGCACGTCGTGCGAAAACCTCCCTGAGACTCACGCCTTCCTCAAGACGCTCCGGCGCCACATCGACAGCCAATACCCCGACCGGATGCTCCTGGCGGAAGCCAACCAATGGCCCGAGGACGCGATCGCGTACTTCGGCGAGGGGGACGAGTGTAATATGGCGTTTCACTTCCCCCTCATGCCGCGCCTGTTCATGGCGATCCGGATGGAGGACCGCTTCCCGATCCTCGAGATCCTCCAGCAGACCCCGCCGATCCCGGAGATCTGCCAGTGGGCGATGTTTCTGCGCAACCACGACGAACTGACCCTCGAGATGGTGACGGACGAAGACCGCGACTACATGTACCGCGTCTACGCCCACGACCCGAACGCGCGGATCAACCTGGGCATTCGCCGGCGGCTGGCCCCGCTGTTGGGCAACCACCGCCGGCGGATCGAGCTGATGAACGGCCTGCTCTTCTCCGCGCCGGGGACCCCCATCGTCTATTACGGCGATGAGATCGGGATGGGCGACAACATCTACCTCGGCGACCGCAACGGCGTTCGCACACCGATGCAGTGGAGCTCCGACCGAAACGCCGGCTTCTCCCGGGCGAACCCCCAGCAGCTCTACCTCCCGGTGATCATCGACCCCGAGTACCACTACGAAACGGTCAACGTGGAGGCACAGCTCAACAACACCCACTCCCTGCTCTGGTGGATGCAGCGGTTGATCGCCCTGCGCAAACGGTACAAGGCGTTCGGCCGGGGGACGCTCGAGTTTCTCCAGCCGGACAACCGCCGGGTGCTTGTGTTTCTCCGCCGCTACCAGGACGAACTGATTCTCGTGGTGGCCAACCTCTCGCGTTTCGTGCAGTACGTCGAGCTCAACCTTGCCGCGTTTCGCGGCATGGTCCCGGTCGAGCTCTTCGGCCGGACCCCGTTCCCTCCGGTGGGAGACCTCCCGTACTTCATTACCTTGGGACCGCACGGGTTCTTCATGTTTTCGCTGGAGCCGCAACGCGCGACCGTGCTGGCGGCGGCCCGCTCGGACGGCGAGGCCGCCCTGCCCATCCTCCGGACGTCAGGCGGTTGGGAGGCCCTGTTCCAGGGAAAGGCCAAGGCCGCGCTCGAGGAGGTCCTGCCGGCCTATCTGCGGGCGCGGCGGTGGTTCGGGGGAAAGGCGCGTCCGATCAAGACGGTAGCGATCCGTGAGGTCGTGCCCATGCCGTTTGCGGCGCAGACCGCCTACATCCTGATGGTGGAGGTCCAGTACCTCGAAGGGGACGCCCAGGGCTATGTCCTACCGCTCACCTTCGCGTTGGGGGATCAGGGCGAGCGCGTGCGGTCGGACATGCCATACGCCGCCGTCGCCTCGATACAGAGAGACGGTCTCCCCGAGCCGGGCCTCCTCTACGATGCCAGTGTGGACCGCGGGTTCTCCGTGGCGCTCCTCGAGGCGATCGCCCGGCGCCGGCGTCTGCGGGGGGCGGTCGGTGAGCTCGTCTTCAACCCCACTGCGGCAATGCGGCGGCGCCTCACGGAAGCCGTCGAGGACGGCACGGCGGAGCCGACGCTCGTGAAAGCGGAGCAGAGCAACACGTCCGTGGTCTACGGCGACCGCTTCATCTTGAAGCTGTTCCGCCGCCTCGAGCTCGGCGTCAACCCCGACCTCGAGATCGGCCGGTTCCTGACCGACCGGGCGTCCTTCCCCCATGTCCCTCCTGTGGCCGGCGCCATCGAATATCGGGCGAACCATCAGGAACCGATCACGCTCGCGATCGTACAGGGGTTCGTCCCCAACGAGGGCGATGCGTGGAGGTACACGCTCGACGCGCTCCGCCATTACTTCGACCGCGCGGTAACGCAGCCCGGCGTCGAGCTGACGCTGCCGCCGGAGCCGCTCATGGAAATCGCCGCGGGGGAGATCCCCGCGCAGGCGACCGAGACCATCCGAACGTATCTCGATACGGCCCGCCTGCTGGGGCAGCGCACGGCCGAGCTCCACAGGGCGCTCGCGTCCGATTCGAACGACCCGCAGTTCGCCCCCGAGCCGTTCACGCCGCTCTACCAGCGGTCCCTCTACCAGTCCATGCGCAGCCTCACGCGGCAGACCCTGCAGGCGCTGGGCCGCCGGATGAAAGATCTCCCCGACTCCGTGCAGCCGGTGGCCCAGCAGGTCCTCGACGCCGAGGGCCAGATCATCGGACGCTACCGCGCGCTCCTCGACCGGAAGATCGGTGCGATGCGCATCCGCACGCACGGCGACTACCATCTGGGGCAGGTCCTGTACACAGGAAAGGACATTGTGATCATCGACTTCGAGGGGGAACCCGCGCGGTCGCTCACCGAACGCCGCCTCAAGCGGCCGTCGCTGCGCGACGTCGCGGGCATGCTCCGGTCATTCCACTACGCGACGTACGCCGCGATCTTCGACCTGGCGGAACGGGGTGGGATCTCCGAACACCCTGATGCGCTCCCGCATCTGGAGACGCACGCGCGGTTCTGGTACAGTTGGGTCTCCGCGGCGTTCTTGAAGGCCTATCTTGCCCTGGCCGGCGACGC
>DASSXJ010000080.1 GCA_035703895.1 bacterium
ACCGGCGTCCGATCAGTGGGTCCACTCGTGCGCGGGGCGTCCGTCCCATATCGCGCCGTAGAGCGAGAGCAGCGGCTCCCGGGCAAGCGGGCGGGGATTGTTGGGACGCGGATACTGCTCGACGCACTCGTCGACCAGTTCGGGCAACCGGTCCCGCTCCAACCCGAGCGAACGGACGGAGTCCGGGATCCCGACGTCCCGGCACAACCGCTCCACGTGGGCCACGATATCTTCACCTCCAAAGCCCGCGGCTCGGGCGAGCGCGCTCAACCGATCGTGCGCGGCGTCGCGGTTGTACGCCAGCGTATATGGGAGCGCGATAGCGCACGACAGCCCGTGAGGCAGGTGAAGGCGGTTGGCGAGCGTGTAGGCGATCGAATGCCCGAGGACCATGCCGGCATTGAGCGTGAGTCCACCCATGTACGCGGCCAGGACCATGTGGGCGCGTGCCTCGGGGTCCCCGTCGGCGGTGCCGCCGGTCGCATAGGCGCGCCGCAGCGCGCCAAAGATCAGGGCGGTCCCGTTCGCCGCCATCGCATCGGTGAGCACCGTCGCATTAGTGGAGAGCGTGCCTTCCATACAATGGCTCAGCGCATCCAGTCCGGTGTGGGCGGTGACGGCCGGAGGTAGCGAGTGGGTGAGGAGGGGATCGAGGATCACCCCCGCGGCGAGGAGCTGGGGATGGTTGCTCGCGGATGCCTTACGAGTCCCGGTGGTCACGACGGCGTTTTGGCTCGCTTCGGCCCCCGTGCCCGCGGTAGTTGGCACCAGGATCGTGGGCACTGCTGCTTCCGCAAACCGCTTGCCGCCGACTGTGGTGTACTCGAGGACGCTTCCTGGGTTGCGGACGAGCGCGGCGCTCAGTTTGGCGACATCGAGGACGCTGCCCCCGCCCACGCCGACCATGAGAGACGGCGACATCCGACGCGCGACCGCGGCAGCGCCGTCAGCCACCTCGACCGTGGGCTCCCCGGGAATCTCCGCGTACCGGTGAATGTCGAATCCCCCTGCGGCGAGCCCGTCCGCAACCTTGCTGGCGAGGTGCAGCCGGTCCACCACGGCGTCGGTCACGAGCAGCGCGCGGCCGGGCCGGATGCCGAGTTCTTGGATGCACTCCTGGATCCGTTCTGACGCGTGCGCACCGAACCAGACGCGGCTCGGACCACGAAAGGCGCGCGGTTGATCGAAGAGCCGATAGAGGACCGGCATCGTGAGACCTCCGGAAGCCAGTGACGCGTATGGGTCAAAGTTGACCCGTCGATCACCGAGATGATACCATCGGGGCGGCGCAACAGGCAATTTTCCACGGGTCCCCGGAGTGACGCCATGACTGTTGGTGTCGAGCAGATTCCCACTGGTGTCCATGTCCCTGCAACCGCTCCGCGGATGGCCCGCGTCCACCAACGGTTTCGCCGGCCGCGCGTCGAGGATGTCCCGGCCGCCGTTCGCGCCGAGCTTCGGCGCCTCGATCTGGCTGCGCGCATCCGTCCGGGCAGCCGGATCGCGGTGACAGCCGGAAGCCGCGGGATCCACGACATCGTCCCCATTCTGCGCGCCGCGGTGGAGGAGATCCGGGTGGCCGGCGGAGATCCGCTGCTCGTGGCGTCAATGGGGAGCCACGGCGGGGGCACCGACGAGGGCCAGCGCCGGCTGCTCCGGCATCTCGGGATCACGCCTGAATCTATCGGCGCGCCCCTGGCGACTTCGATGGAGACGGTGGAGGTGGGGCGGACCCCGAGCGGGCTCGTTGCGTACTGCGATCGCAACGCTGCGTCGTGTCACGCCATCCTGGCGGTCGGCCGGATCAAGCCGCACACCGGATTCAGCCATCCGTTCGGCAGCGGGCTGATGAAGATGCTCGGCGTCGGGCTGGGCAAAGCCCCCGGCGCCGCGCAGATTCACCAGCAGGGCCCGGGTCAGATGGCTGGTGCGATCCGCGAGATTGCGGAGTGCGTGATCGGAACCGGGCGGGTGGTTGGCGGGCTAGCGATCATCGAGAACGCCTACGATGAGACCGCTCGCCTCGTCGCGGTGCCGCCCGAGGCGATCCCCGATGCGGAGGTCGACTTGTTCCCCGAGGCGCGCGCGTTGATGCCGCACCTTCCCGTCGACCGCATGGACCTTTTGATCGTGGACGAGGTCGGCAAGAACTACAGCGGAACCGGCATGGATGTGAACGTGATCGGGCGGTGGCGCATCGCTGGCGTGGCGGAACCCGAGGTGCCGCACGCCGGACGCATCGTTGCGCTCCGGCTCTCCGCGGCGTCGGAGGGGAACGCGCAGGGGATCGGCCTGGCCGACTTCACGACCAGGGCCCTGGTCGACCGGATTGATTTTTCCGCGACCTACCTGAACTGCATCGTGAGCACGTATGTCCAGCGGGCGATGCTGCCGATGGTGCTGGCGACCGAACGGGACACGATCTTCGCCGCGCTCGGAAGCCTTGGCATCGGGGACCCGCACCGGGCGCGCGTCGTGCGTGTGCCCAATACCCTCCACCTCGAGGATGTGTGGGTCTCGGAGCCCCTCGCGGAGGGCCTGCGCGGCAAGGAGCACATCGCGGCGGTCGGCCCGGCGGAGCCGCTGCGGTTTGATGATCGCGGACGGCTATGTTAGGTAGGGATGGAGGATCGGTGTCGGCCTCGCAGCCTTCATCGGCGGCGTCCACGGCGGACGGAGTGGCGCGGGCGGCGGCGCTGCTCCGCGGCGGGCGGCTGAACGTCGCATTGACCGGTGCGGGGGCGAGCACCGAATCGGGCCTCCCCGACTTCCGGTCCAAGGACGGGCTGTGGGGGCGCACCGACCCCTCGCGCGTCGCCTCCGTAAGCGCGTTCCAGCAGGATCCCGCGGGGTTCTACACCTTCTACCAGGCCCGTTTGGCCGCGCTCGCCGGTGCCGCTCCCAACGCCGCGCATCGGGCGCTGGCGCGGCTCGAAGGCCTCGGGGTGCTGCACCTGGTGGTGACGCAGAACGTCGACGGGCTGCATCGGCAGGCGGGATCTCGGGAGGTCGTGGAGGTCCACGGCAACCTCCGCGAGGCCCGGTGTGCGGGATGCGGCGCCCTGGTCGCGATCGCCGAGATGGCCGGACCCCTGCGGGCGGGCGCGGTGCCCCGATGCGCACGGTGCGGAGGGCTGTTGCGTCCCAACGTGGTGCTCTTTGGAGAGGTGCTCCCTGCGGCGGCGTACGCGCGGGCGGAAGCGGCCTGCCGGACATGCGATGTGCTGCTCGTGGTGGGGTCGTCGTTGGAGGTCTATCCCGTCGCCGGGTTGCCGGCCTTTGCCGTTCGGCACGGAGCGAAGCTCGTCATCGTGAATCGCGACCCCACGCCGTGCGACGACCTTGCCGAGGTCGTAGTGCGGGGCGAGGCCGGCGCCGTGCTCCCGCGGATCGTCGAGGCCGTCCTGGAGCCGCGGGACAGAACGCGCAAGGAGGAGAAGCCGTGACGCAAGGGGAGCGGCGGGCGGAGATCGGGGTGCTGGGGGGATCCGGATTCTACGCGCTCCTAGAAACCGCCCGAGAGATCAAGCTCGACACCCCGTACGGGGAGCCGAGCGATACGATGATGCTGGGCGAAATCGCGGGGCGCACGGTCGCGTTCCTGCCACGCCACGGCCGGACCCACCGGCTCCCGCCGCACCGGATCAATTACCGCGCCAACATGTGGGCGATGAAGTCCCTCGGCGTGCAATGGGTGTTCGGTCCATGCGCCGCCGGGAGCCTGCAGCCACACGTGCGGCCCGGCGAGTTCGTGATCTGCGATCAGTTCGTCGATCGGACGAACGCGCGGGCCGATACTTTTTTCGATGGCCCTATCGTCACGCACATCGCAGGAGCGGATCCGTACTGTCCCACGCTCAGGCCGCTCGCGGTGGAGACGGCGAAGACGCTTGGGATCCCTGTGCACGATCGAGGAACGGTCGTGGTGATTCAGGGTCCCCGGTTCAGCACGCGTTCAGAGAGCCGGTGGTTCCGCACCCAGGGGTGGGAGGTCATCAACATGACCAACTATCCGGAGGTGGTGCTGGCCAGGGAATTGGAGCTGTGCTACGTGAACATCTCGCTGATCACGGATTACGACGTGGGTGTGGAAGGGGACGCCGGAGTCGAGCCGGTCACGCACGCGGCCGTGATTCAAGTGTTCCAGCAGAACAACGAGAAGCTCCGGCGGCTGCTCGCGGCCATCATCGAACGGTTGCCGCGCACCCGGAAGTGCTCTTGCGCGACCGCGCTGGCGCACGCCCGCGTAGAATAGGCGGGGGAGAGGGGGCGGGGGTTGCGAACCGCGACGGACGGGGCCGGGAGGAGGGCCGGGCTCGCCGTGTTCGTCTTGGGCGTGCTGCTGCTCCTGGTGGTATTCTACCTTGCGTATCTTGAGTTGGTGGCCTCGGCCACGGTGGTCGCCCCGACGTCGAGCCAGAGCGCACTGCTCCCGGTGGCAACACGAGGGTTGTTTCTCTTTCTGATGGGATTTGTCGCCTCGGCGATCTCCAACAAAGGCATCGGCCTCTATCAAGCGGCGCTCCACGCCGAGGAATAATCGGGTGGATCGGACCACACGTCGGAAGCGCAGGTGAGCGGTGGACCTCCAGATCGATGTGCGGACAAGCGATGGGGTGACGATCCTCGACGTTGTCGGCGAGGTGGATCTCTACACGGCGCCGCGACTCGAAGAGGGGTTGCGCCGGGCCGCGAGCGGCGCCCGACCGCGGCTCGCCGTCAATCTCACGCGCGTCGCCTACCTCGACAGCACCGCTCTTCGGGTGCTGACCGAGTCACACAAGGACGTACGGTCGCGTCAGGGCGCCATTGTGCTGATTGCCACGCAGCCGACGATCCAAAAGATCTTTCGGGTCACCGGGCTCGGAGCCATCATCGCGGTGGTGGCGACTGAGCGTGAAGCCGTCGAGCAGTTGAGGACCCACCCCACCGGGTGACCGCAGTGCGGAGGATCCGGCTGGGGATCCGCGGGAAGATCGCCGCGGTGATCCTCATCTGCATGGTGCCCATCCTGATCCTCGGCGCCGTGCTGTATCAATCCCGGAACCAGGGCCGGCTCGACGTCGTCCAACGCAGCCACCGCGAGGCCGCCCACGCCATCGCTTCGGGCGTGCAGATGTTTATCGCGGGTGGGGTCGAGGCTGAGCGGACGGCGGGGGCCGCGGTGACGAGCCAGCCCTACCCTGTCACCGGCATCGTCCAGTTGTTTGGGGCGATCCGAACCCGTGACCCGATGTTCCTCTCGCTCGTCCTGATCGATCCCGACGGCGGCGTTTCAGCGGCGAGCCCCCCCGCCGCGGCGCAAGACGTGGCCGCCGACCCGTCGGTCACGGCCGTCCAGCACGGCAAAGCATGGGCCGCCGGAGCCCCAGTCCGGGCAGGTCGCCGGGCCACCATGGTCGTCTCCAGCGCGATCCAAGAAGGCGGCCACCTCACCGCGATCGTCGCGGGCCGGGTAAACTTGGAGCGCCTCCGGGCGGTCCTTCCTCACCCTCCCAACCCATTCGTGGACGGCATCATCGTCGACGAGAGCGGCCGGGTGATCATCGATCTCCTCAAACCGGACCGCGCGGCCGGGGCGCTGCAAGAGGTGGACGGCGTCCGGCAGGCCTTGGCCGGGCACGATGCGTCGATCGTTGGGTACCGGGATCCTGGGAGCCCCGCCCGGTTTCTCGGCGCCGCGGTTCCGATCCCCGACCTCGGGTGGGCGGCGGTCATCACCGAGCCGGAGTCGTCCGCGCTGGAGTCGGCGCGCCGGGCCGCGACCCAGGAACTCACGTTCCTCTTGACCACGGTAGGCGTTGGGCTTTTCCTGGCTTGGGTGTTGGGCTCAGAGGTGAGCGCTCCGATCCTCGCCCTCGTTCGCGGCGCGCGGGCGATCGGGCGGGGCGAACTCGGCACGCGCGTGGCCCTGCCGCGAAACGATGAGCTGGGAGAGCTGGGAGACGCCTTCAACGAGATGAGTCGCCGGCTGGCCGATCTCGTCCAAGAGATGAGCGCGCTCCAGGCGGTCAGCGATGCCGCCTTGTCGACCGTCAGGCTGGATGAACTCCTCCCTCCGCTGGTGCACCAGGTCGTCGCCGCGCTCCACGCGGACGAGGGGACGATCTGGTTCGTCGATGAGCAGTCGGGCGGTCTCAATAGATCTTCGTCGGACACGCCCCGCCAACTTGCGCGAGGACAAGGGGTGGCGGGCCGCGTCGCCGCCGAGGCGCGCCCCCTGATGATCTCGGACCCGGCTCACCTGCGCGCGCTCGATCCGGCGCTCGCCGGCGAAGGCGCCTACGCAGTCGCCGCCGTCCCCCTGCGGGCGGGAGGGCGGGTGATCGGGGTGGTGCAGGTGACCTCGCGGCGCCCTCGCGAGTTCACACCGCACGAGATGCGACTCCTCGAGGCGTTCGGCGATCGTGTGGCATTGGCCGTCGATAATGCGAGCGCCTACGAACGCGAGCGTGAGATCGCCGCAATCATCCAACAGACGCTCCTCCCGCCCGAGCGCGTGCAGCTGCCCAGCGTAACCGTGGCGGGGAAGTATGTGTCCAGCCGCGAGGTGGGGGGAGACTTCTACGCGGTGCTCCCCTTAGAGGAGGCACGAGTCGGGCTGGCTATCGCTGACGTGACGGGGAAAGGGATTCCAGCGGCCACGCTCTCGGCCCGCGCCCGATACCTGCTCGAAGCGTTTGCGCTGGACGCGGACCGTCCGGACACGGTCCTGACGAGGTTGAACCGGGTGCTGGCGCGCGACGCCGACTCGCAGTTTGTCAGTCTATTCTACGGAATCCTCGACGCACGGCGGGGACGCTTCGCCTTCGCCCGAGCAGGCCATCTCCCTCCGTTGCTGGTGCCCGCTGGGACGGTCACGCCTGTGGTTCTCGAACCACCCGGGCTGCTGCTGGGGGTGGACGTCGGCACCATGTACGTGACCGCAGAGATCTCCGTCGGCGCGGGGGATCTCTTGGTCATGTTCACCGATGGGATCACGGAGGCCAGGCGGCCGGATGGGGAGCAGTTCGGAGAGCAGCGGGTCATGACGCTCGCGGGGGCTTGTGCCGGTGGGCTCCCCGAGGATGTCGTCGAGCGTGTCATGGGTGCGCTCGAGGCCTGGGCCGGGCGCGCCCCCGCCGACGACCAGACGATCGTGGCGGTCCGGGTCGAACTCTCCCCGCACGCCGGACACACCTCGGCCGATTGACGCTGTTCTGAGGCCTATGCTATACTGGCCACGCTCAAGTAGAAGCCATCTGCTTCTCACCTTGGGGCGCCGCCGGATGGGTGCGGCGGCCGCCGCCAAGGTCAACGGTTCGGAAACGACCGGTGGGGATGGCGTCACCGCCATCCCCTTCATTGTCTGAAGGAGGGGTAGAGTCTTATCGAGCGCGGAGCGCGGATCAACGACCGTATCCGGGCCCGTGAGGTCCGGTTGATCGGGGCGAGCGGAGAGCAACTGGGTGTGATGCTGCTCGCCGAGGCCCTGGCGAAGGCCGAGGAGGCGAACCTCGATCTCGTGGAGGTTGCTCCGACGGCCACCCCGCCGGTGTGCCGGATCATCGACTACGGCAAATACAAGTACGAGCAGGCGAAGCGGGAGCGCGAGGCTCACCGGAAATCGAAGACGTCCGAGCTGAAGGGCATGCGCTTGAGCCCGAAGATCGGCGAGCACGATCTGCGCACGAAGACGAGAACGGTGAGCACGTTTCTGAAGGACGGAGACAAAGTTCGCGTGTCCATGTGGTTTCGCGGCCGGGAGATGGCGCATCCGCATGTCGGGGAGCAGATCCTGCGCCGGATGGCGCAGGATCTGGCCGACGTCGCGGTGGTCGAGCGTCACCCGCTGATGGAAGGGCGCAACATGATCATGATCCTGGCGCCCAAAAAGAATTAGCGCACGGGGGAGCAGACGTGGGGAAACTGAAGACCCACCAGGGCACGGCGAAGCGGATTCGCGTGACGGGCCGGAAGCGGCTCCTGCGCGGCCGTCAGCTCGGGGGGCATCTAATGGTGCACAAGGGGTCCAAGCGGAAGCGGTCCCTGCGCGAAAACCGAGCGATCGAACCCGTCGACCTCCCTCGGTTGGAGCGGCTGCTCCCGTATCGCTAACCACGCAGGCCGCAGGTTGGGAGTGATGCTCGATGGCACGCGTCAAGCGGGGCGTCAGCGCCCGGCGCAGACACCACAAGGTCCTGAAGCTCGCGCGCGGGTACTGGGGGAAGAAGAGTCGCTGGTTCAAGCTGGCCAACCAGACGGTCGTCCGCGCCCTGGCGCAGGCATACGCGCACCGGCGGGCCCGCAAGCGGGAGTTCCGTCAGTTGTGGATCGCGCGCATCAACGCCGCGGCCAGGATGCACGGGTTGTCCTATAGCCGGCTGATCTTCGGGCTGCGGCGGGCGGGGATCGAGGTGAACCGCAAGATGCTGGCGGATCTCGCCGTCCGCGACGACCAGGCGTTTTTGGCGCTGGTCAAGCGGATCCAGCAGGTCAAGTAGCAGCGGTCGCATGGGACGTCGCGGCGAGCCCTCCCCGGCGGGGGAGGGCTCGCGCCGTTCGCCGGGCGAGAGCACCGCCCCGACCATCATCACGAGCCGCAAGAACCCTGTAATCCAGGACCTCCGGAGCCTGCTGCAATCGTCGTCGCGGCGCACCGCGCGCTGTGTGGTGGAGGGGTGGCGGTTTGTCGAGACCGCCGCCGCAGGCGGCGTCGACATCACGCTGGTCGTGCACACGCCCGCGGCCGCCGCGCATCCGCGGGGCGAGGAGATGCGCGGGCGCCTGCACGCCGCGGGTGTGCGGTTGATCGTGGTCTCGCCTTATGTGTTCGATTCGTTGACACAAGTGGACGCACCGCAAGGCGTGCTCGGCATCGTCCGGCGGCCGCCGGATGCCTCGCCGGCCATCCTCGATGACGCGAAGGCATGGCTCGCCGTGCTTGATGGCGTGCAGGATCCCGGCAACGCGGGGGCCATCCTCCGCACGGCCGTCGCCGCCGGGGCGACCGGAGGCGTGGTCGCGGGCGTCGCCGCAGACCCATTCGGATCGAAGGCGATCCGTGCCTCGGCCGGTGCGGTATTCCAGCTGCCGCTGTTGTTCTTCCCGTCGGCCTCGCATGCCGCCGCCGCGCTCCAGCGACACGGCGTGCGCGTGCTCGTCGCGGATCCCCGGGGGGACCGCCTCGCATCGGAGGTCTCATACGCCCGCCCGCTCGCGCTCGTCTTCGGCAGCGAGGGCGCCGGTGCAGCGCGGGCGTGGACTCCGTCCGGGATCCGCATCCGCCTGCCGATGGCCGGCGCCATGGAGTCGTTGGGTGTGGCCGCGGCGGCGGCTGTGCTGCTCTATAGGGCCGGGGAGGCCGCCGGGCCTCGGGAGTGATTGAGGTCGCACTCTCGTGTACGGCAATCGAGTTTGGCACGTCGCAGGGGCGTGTGCTATACTTGGTCCGACCTCGTAGGTCGCTCCTGGACCTCCAGCCGGATCGGCGGAGTACCATTGGCGAGGAGGAGGGGTGGCGCGGTGGAGATTTCCTGGACGCCGGAGTCGTTCTGGCGGGTGTTCGAGGCCACCGGATCGATCTGGGCATACCTCGTGTACCGCCAACTTGTGCGGCGACGGCAGCAGTGGGTGGTGCCGATACTGAACTAGCAGCGTGGCGATGACGGAGAGGGTGCGCGGGATCGCGTCGCCCAGGGAGGGCCGGTCACCGACTGCGAACCGGCCCGCGACACAGCCCGACGCCGTTCGCTCCAGAGCGGTTTGCTGAACCCGGCTCAAGAGCCGGCATTAGGCGAACGGGGACCGGCCCGTATCCCGGTCAATGAAGGGTCGCCTGGGGGAACTCCGGGCGGAAAAAGGGTGGGACCGCGGAAGCGCACTTCCGTCCCTTGGACGGAGGTGCGTTTTATTTTTGTGCAAGGAGGATCTCGCGCACGATGGTCTCGCAACTGGATCGCAGCGATCTCGAGAGTATACGACGCCGCGCAGAAGGCGAGTGCGTCGAGGCGCCCACCGTCGAGGCACTGGAGGGGGTGCGCGTTCGCTATCTCGGTCGAAACGGCGTGATCACCCAGGCGTTCCGCCAACTCGGCACGGTCGCGTCCGCAGATCGCCCTGCAATCGGGGCCGCGTTGAACGACCTGAAGGCCGGGGTCGAGCGCATGGTGGAGGCCCGCGCCGCGGCGCTGCGCGAGGAAGGGCAGCACAGCCGCCTCGCGGCGGAGGCGATCGACGTCACCCTCCCCGGGCGCCTTCCCACCCTCGGGCGGACGCACATCCTCACCCGGACCATGGACGAGATCGCGCAGATCTTCCTCGGGCTGGGGTTCGAGGTCGTGGAAGGGCCGGAGATCGAGCGCGATCACGATAACTTCGAACGCCTCAACATGCCGGAGTACCACCCCGCCCGGGACGCTCAGGATTCGTTCTACGTGACGAACGAATGGCTGCTGCGGACGCACACGACGGTCGTGGACGTGCACGTGCTGGATTCCCGGCGCCCGCCGATGCGGGCCCTGGCCTACGGGCACTGCTACCGGCGGGATCCGGCGGACGCCAGCCACTCCCCGATGTTCCACCAGGCCGACGGGTTCATGGTCGACGAGGGCGTGCGGTTCTCGGATCTGAAGGGGATCCTCATGGCGTTCGCCCGCGGGTTCTTCGACCCCCAGGTCCGCGTCCGCTTCACACCGTCCTACTTTCCGTTCACCGAGCCGAGCGCGGAGATGGCGATCTCGTGCGTGACGTGCGGGGGCCGCGGGTGCGCCGTGTGCAAGCAATCCGGCTGGCTGGAGATCCTCGGGTGCGGCATGTTCCACCCTCGCGTGTTGGAGATGGCCCAGATCGATCCCGAACGGTATACCGCGTTCGCCTTCGGCATCGGCGTCGAACGCCTGGCGATGCTCAAGCACCGGATCAACGACATCCGGCTGTTCTACGACAACGACGTCCGCTTTCTCCGACAGGTATAGGAGCGGCGATGCGCGTCCCGCTGGAGTGGCTGCGTGAATATGTGACGGTCGATGTTCCGCTGGAGACCCTGATCGAGCGGCTCCACGGTATCGGCCTGCCCGTGGACCGCATCGAGCACATCGGGGACGATACCGTCCTCGAGATCGAACTGACGGCCAACCGTCCTGACTGCATGAGCGTACTGGGGGTGGCGCGTGAGGTCGCGGTGATGCTCGGCCGCCGGCTCCGCATTCCCAAGCCGAAGGCCGTCACGCGCCCGCCCGCCGCATCGGAGCGGATCGCCGTCAAGGTCGATGATCCCAAGGGCTGCCCGCGGTTCACCGCCCGGATGATCGAGGACGTCCGGGTCGGTCCGTCGCCGGCGTGGGCGCAGCGGCGCCTGGAAGCCGCCGGCGTTCGGGCGATCAACAATGTGGTCGATGTCACGAACTACGTCATGCTCGAGCTCGGCCAACCGATGCACGCCTTTGACTACGATCGGATCGCCGAACACCGTCTCATCGTCAGGCGCGCCTTCCCCGGGGAGCGGCTTCGCACGCTCGACGGACTCGACTACACGCTGGACGCCGAGATGCTGGTTGTCGCGGACGCCCGGCGAGCGGTGTCGCTGGCGGGCATCATCGGAGGAAGCGACACGGAGATCGGTCCGGGCACAACGCGGGTGCTGCTCGAGGCCGCGTACTGGAACCCTCCGGCAATCGGACGCACGGCGCGGCGCCTGGGCATTCGGACGGAGGCCTCTGCGCGGTTCGAGCGGGGCATGGACCCCGCCGGCCCTCCGCCCGCCCAAGAACGGGCGGCGCAGTTGTTCACCGAATGGTGCGGTGGGCGTGTGCTCCGAGGGACGATCGATGTCGTTGGACTTCGCGCGATCCGGCCGGCGATCCGGCTGCGGCCCGCGCGGGTCGTGACGGTGCTGGGGGTGGCCGTGCCGCGGGCGCAGATCGCGCGGAGCCTCCGCGCGCTCGGGTGCGCCGTCGCCCCCGGGAGGGCGGGACGCTCCGGCGGACAGCCCCCGGCGGGATCGCTCGAGGTCCGGCCGCCCTCGTTTCGCGTCGATCTCTGCCGCGAAGAGGATCTCGTCGAGGAGATCGCCCGGGTGTACGGGTACGACCGCGTGCCCTTGACGATGCCTCGCGGCGAGACCACGCCGGGGACGATCGTCCCTGTTCTCCGAATCGATGCGCAGGTTCGCGAGACGCTCGCGCGCTGTGGGCTGACGGAGGTCATGACCCTGACATTGATCTCCGCGGAGGCGGCGGCAAAAACAGGGGCGGGGGTCGTCGTGGTGCAGAATCCCCTCGTCACCGAACAGTCGGTGCTGCGGCCGTCGCTTCTGCCCGGTCTGGCATCGGTGCTGGCGAGCAACGCGGCCAGGCGCGTTGATGATGTCCAGGTGTTCGAGCTCGGGAGGGTGTTCCTCCCGGCTCCACGCGGGGCCACCGGCGGTCTCGACGGCCGCCCGGAGGAGCGAAGAACCCTCGGGATAGCCTCGATGGGACGATGGCGGGCCGGGTGGAACGTGCCGATCGAGCGGGGGGCCACCGACTTCTATCATTTAAAAGGGCTCATTGAGGCACTCCTGCGCGAGTTGGGAATAGGCGAATGGGTCACGGAGCCGCTATCGGACGCACCGACCTGGTGGCACCCCGGGCGCGCGGCCGTCCTGAAATACCGCGGGCGCGCAATCGGGCGCCTCGGCGAGGTGCATCCCGACGTGGCCGCCGCCTACCGACTGCCGCACCGTGCGTACCTGGCGGAAGTCGACCTTGAGGCGGTGCTCCCTGCGGTGATGTTGATCCGCACATCTCCGGAGCTCCCGCGCTTTCCCTCGGTCGAGCGGGACGTGGCCGCGGTCATCCCGGACCGGCTCCCGGCGGGCCGGGTCGAAGCGATCATCCGCGCGGCGGCGGGTCCGCTGTTGGAGGTGGTCGAGCTCTTCGACGTCTACGCGGGCCCGCCGGTGCCTGCGGGGCACCGAAACCTCGCGTATCGCCTGCGCCTGCGCGCCCAAGATCGCACGCTCACCACGGGTGAGGCGGAGGAAATCGTCCAGCAGGTCCGAATAGCCCTCCAGGAGCAGCCCGGCGTTCAGCTCCGCGAGTAGCCACATCGCGGGAGGCGCTCAGGAGGGATGGGTCGCACCATTTCGGTGAATTGGATCGACTGGATCACCCTCGCGATCGTCCTCGTCTCCATCCTTCGCGGCACCCGGTATGGCGTGCTGGCGGGGGTGATCGACTTGGTGGCGATGGTGGGTGCGTTTTTCGCCGCGACCGTGACGTACGCGCGCATCGTGCCGGTCCTACACCGGACCTTGTTCCTGCCCGAGGCGTGGGGAGGGTTCTTGGCGTTTGTCGTGATCTGGCTGGCGCTGTACATTCTGGTCGGGATCATTGTGCGTCTGGCGCACGGGGTCCGCACCCTCCCGCTTTCGGAGATCCTGGGCGGCGTGATGGGCGTCGTGCGCGGCGTCGCGATGGCTGCGGCATTGCTCGTCGTCATCCTGGCATCCCCGTTCCGCGACGCGGTTGAACCGGACACGAGACACTCGACGGTCGCGCCGTTGCTGTTGAAGGGCTACACCGCGTTCATGGTCAACATCGCATCCACGCTTCCGATTCGGATTCCTCGCTTCGGCCAACCTGACGGCATCATGTTCTAGGTGAGCACCAGGAACATCGAGATCGCCCGCATCTTCGCCCAGATCGCCGACCTCCTCGAGATTCAGCAGGAATCCACGTTTCGCGTCAACGCCTATCGCAAGGGGAGCCGGGCGCTGGAGAGCCTGGCCGAAGACGTCGAGACCGTCGCCGCCCGCGGCGGGCTCCGGAAGATCAGCGGGATCGGCGAGCGTCTGGCGGAGAAGATCGAAGAGTATCTGCGGACCGGGACGATCGCGTACCATGAGGAACTGCAGCGGGCCCTTCCCCCCGGCGTGGCCGACCTGATGACGATCCCCGAAGTGGGCCCCAAGACCGCGCTGCTCCTCTACCAGCGGCTTGGCGTGACGGACATCGATGCGCTCGAGCGAGCGGCCCGCGACGGCAAGGTCCGGGAGCTACCCCGTTTGGGCGCGAGGATCGAACAGAACATCCTCAAAGGAATCGAGCGCCGGCGCCTGCAGGCCACCCGCCAGCCGATCGGGACCGTGCTGCCACAGGCGCAGGCGGTGGTCGATGCGCTCAGAGCCATCGCCGGCGTCGAGGCGGTCAGCCTGGCGGGGAGCATCCGGCGGATGCGCGACACAATCGCCGACATCGATGTCGTGGTCGGGACGCGCACGTCCGAACCGGTGATGGCGGCCGTCGTCGCCCTTCCCCAGGTCGACCGGGTGCTGTCCCGGGGCTCGACGCTGGCGAGCGTCCTCCTGGGCGTGAGCGGCGTGCAGTGTGACGTCCGGGCGGTGGAGCCCGAGTCCTACGGCGCGGCGCTGCAGTACTTCACCGGCAGCAAAGACCACAACGTGCAGTTGCGCGAAATGGCGGTGCGCCGGGGCCTCCGCATCAACGAGTACGGCGTTTTTCGCGTCGAGGACGATCACAAGATCGGAGGGCGGACCGAGGAGGAGGTGTACCACGCGCTCAACCTGCCCTGGATTCCTCCGGAGATTCGCGAAGCGCAGGGAGAGATCGAACTCGCGCAGCGCGGCGCGCTGCCACATTTGATCGAGCTGTCGGATGTCCGCGGCGATCTGCACATGCACTCCACCTGGAGCGACGGGGACGACACGGCCGAGGCGATGGCGCTGGCGGCCAAGGCGCGGGGATACGAGTACATCGCGATCACCGATCACTCGCGCTCACTCCGATTCGCGGGCGGGGTGAGCATCGACGACCTGTGCGAGCACGCCGCCGAGATCCGGAAGATAAGCGACCGGGTGGGGCTTCGCATCCTCTTCGGCTCCGAGGTCGATATCCTCGCGGACGGATCCCTCGACTACCCGGACGAGGTGCTGCGGACGCTCGATGTCGTCATCGGGTCGGTCCACAGCCGGCTGCGGATGCCGCAGGAGGAGATGACCCGCCGGGTGATCACGGCGATGGAGAACCCGCATCTCGACATCCTCGGGCACCCGACGGGGCGGCTCGTCGGTCAGCGTCCGCCGTTCGATTTGGATCTCGATGCCGTCATCGAGGCCGCCCGCAGGACCGAGACCGTGCTGGAGATCAGCGCGTATCCGGATCGGTTGGACTTGAAGGATACCCACGTCCGCATGGCCCGCGATCGGGACGCGCTCTTTGAAATCGGCACCGATGCCCACCGCAAGGATCACCTGCGGGCCATGGAGCACGGGATCGGGACGGCGCGGCGCGGATGGGTCGAAGCCCGCAGCGTGATCAACACCTGGCCGCTGGCGCGACTCCTCGAGTTCCTCGGCGATTGAGGCCGCTTCCGCGAGCGTTCTTCGCGCGCCCGACGGTGACCGTGGCCCGTGCCCTCCTCGGCTGCCTGCTCGTGCACGAAACCCCCGAGGGACGGGTCGTTGGTCGGCTCGTAGAGGTCGAGGCGTACGCGGGCCCCCGGGATCCCGCGAGCCACGCATACCGGCGGACGTTCCGCAGCGAGGTGATGTGGGGCCGGCCGGGCATCGCCTACGTGTATCTCAGCCACGGCATCCACGCGTGCATGAACGTCGTCACGGAGTCATTGGGGCGCCCGGGTGCCGTATTGCTCCGCGCCCTCGAACCGGTGGACGGGGTGGCGTTGATGCAGCGGCGGCGTGGGATCGATGCGCTGCGCGATCTTGCGCGCGGGCCGGGGCGGCTGACCCAGGCCATGGGGATCACGCTCGCGCACAATCGGGCGGATCTGGCAGCGGAGCCGTTGTACCTGGCGCCTCGTGACGGTCCCTCGGGGCCGATCGTGGCCACGCCCCGGATCGGCATCTCGGTTGCGACCGACCGCCGGTGGCGGTTCGTGGTCCGAGGATCGCCGTATTTGTCCCGAGCCGTGCGCTAGGGGTCCGTAAAGTGGGTGACGCCTTCGGCCGCCGGGGTGCTCCTCGGCCCGCCCGCCGCCCGTTTCATCTCTTCATCCGGCCCCTTCGGGCCGCTTCCGGCATCGCGTCGTTGGTGGCCGTTTATGGTATCATGCGGGCGGTGCGGATCTTGATGGTGTTTGTGGACGGTGTGGGGCTGGGTGATCTCGACCCTGCCACCAACCCGCTGGTCCGGGCCGAGACGCCAACGTTCCACCGGCTCCTCGGCGGCCCGCTGGCGGGCCGCGCAGTTGTGCGTACCGAGGAGGCCGTGCTCGTGCCGCTCGATGCGCAGCTGGGGGTGCCGGGTTTCCCGCAGAGCGCGACGGGGCAGGTCGCGTTGCTGACGGGGGAAAATGCCCCGGCGCGCGTCGGGCATCACGTGACCGCGTACCCGACGCAGGTGTTGCGGACGCTGCTCGAGGAGTGCGGGTTGTTTACGCGGCTCCAACGGCTCGAGATCGGGGCCGCGCTCGCCAACGCCTACAGCCCCGAGTACTTCGCCGCGGTCGCGGCGCGTCGGCTGCGGCACGCGGCGATCGCGCTCAATGCGCTCCAGGCGGGTGTGCGCCTGCGAGACGTGGATGATGTCCGAGCCGGCCGGGCCGTGTGTCACGATCTCACCAATGCGCGGCTCCGGGAGTGGGGGCATGCCGTGCCCCTGATTGCCCCCGAGGAAGCGGGGCGCAACCTCGCCGGGCTTGCCCGCGATCAGGCGTTCACACTGTTCGAGTTCTTTCAGACCGACTTGGCGGGGCACGGCCGCCTGGATGACCGCATCGGGGTGGTGGAACGGCTCGACCGGTTTCTGGGTGCGGTCCTCGACGCGACGGATAGGCGCGACACCCTCGTGCTCGTGACCAGCGATCACGGGAACCTTGAAGACGAGCGGACGGACGGGCACACGCATAACCCCGTGCCCGCGCTCCTCGTGGGGGCACAGCGGGAACTAGTTGCCGAACGGCTGCGAGATCTGACCGATCTCGCGCCGGCATGCCTCGACCTCCTCGGGAACGGCGTGAGCGTCTCGTGACGCCCCGCTCCCTTCGCGTGCTCGAGTTCTCGGCCATGCAGGAGCGGGTGGCTGCGCGCTGTGCGTCACTCCTGGGTCGCGAAGCCGCCGCCGCGCTGCGGCCGTCTCCGGTGCTGGAGGATGCTGAGCGGGGGCAGCAGGAGACTACCGAGGCACGCGCGCTCGCGGAGATGGCGGGCGGGCTTCCCGTCCAGGGCATCCGCGACGTGCGGGAACCGGTCCACCGGGCCGCGATCGGCGGTGTGCTTGCGGTCAAGGATCTCCTCGACATCCGGGACACCGCCGTCGTGGCGCGGACGCTCAAAGGGTTCGTGACGGCCCGACGGAAGGAGGCGCCGCTCCTCGCCGAGATGGTTGAGGACCTTGTCGTGTTGCCCGATCTCGAGGAGGCCATCGGCGAGGCGATTGGTCCGGACGGCGAGATCCTCGACGGCGCAAGCCCGGAGCTGGCCCGCCTCCGGCGGGAGCGGCGAACCGCCGAAGGGCGGCTGCGCGATCGGCTGGACGAGATGCTCCGCTCGCCCGCGATCGCCCGGATGCTGCAGGACCCATTGATCGCGATTCGCAGCGAACGGTACACGGTCCCGGTGAGGGCAGAGTTCCGCAACCAGTTTCCCGGAGTGGCCCACGATCAATCGTCGAGCGGTGTCACCGTGTTCATGGAGCCGCTCGCGGTCGTCCCCCTCGGCAATCGCGTCCGCGAGCTCGCATCGGCGGAGCGCGATGAAGTGGCGCGGATACTCGCCGCGCTGAGCGGCGCCGTCGGCGCGGCGGCCGATGACCTGACCGCAACACTCCACCTCCTTGGAGTGTTCGATCTCGTGGCGGCCAAGGCCCGTCTCAGCACCGATCTCGGGGGGGCGGCTCCTCGGCTCAACGCCCGAGGCCGGATTGAGCTCCGCCGGGCCCGCCATCCGCTGCTCCCGGGGGAGGCGGTGCCGATCGACGTGGAGCTCGGCGGCCGGTTCCGCAGCCTGATCATCACCGGCCCGAACACGGGAGGAAAAACGGTCACGCTGAAGACGATCGGCCTCCTCACGCTCATGGCCCAATCGGGGTTGCACATCCCCGCCGCCCCCGAGAGCGAGGTGGCGGTGTTTCCCCAGATCTACGCCGACATCGGCGACGAGCAGAGCATCGAGCAGAGCCTCTCGACGTTCTCCTCACACCTTGGGGCGATCGTGGAGATCCTCCGCGCCCTGGCAGACGATCCGCCGGAGGAGGCACGGGCTCTCGTTCTCCTCGATGAGGTGGGGGCCGGGACAGACCCCACCGAGGGCGTCGCCCTCGCCCGAGCGCTGATTGAGACGCTTCATGCGCTCGGCGTGTGCCTCGTCGTGACCACCCACTACAACGAGCTCAAGGCCATGCCGTATACACATCCGGGCATGGAGAACGCCTCCGTCGAGTTCGACGAGGCGACATTGCGCCCCACGTTCCGGCTGCTCACCGGGACACCCGGGCGGAGTAATGCCTTCGCGATCGCCGAACGGCTGGGATTGGACCCGAGGATCGTCGCGCAGGCGCGGAGTTCCGTCTCGCGCCGCGATGCCGATCTCACCTCCGTATTTCAATCGGTGGAGGCAGAGCGCGAGGCGCTCGTTCGAGAGCGGGAGGCGCTTGCGCGGGATCGCGGCGGCATCGAACGGTCGCGCGCACAGGCCGAGGAGGAGGCCCGCCGGCTCGATGCCGAGCACCGCCAGATCTTTGAGCGGGCTGAAGGGGAGGTGGCCGCGCTGGTACGCCGGGGCCGGCGGGAGCTGGATGCCCTGCTGTCCGAGATCCGCGCGCATCCGTCGCAGGACGCGGTGCAGCGCGCGCGGCTCCACCTTCGCGAACTGACGAAGGCCTCCGAGGCGTACGCGGTACAGGGGCACCCCGCGCCGGCGGGGGTGCCTCCGCGGGACCTCCGCCCCGGAGACGCGGTCCTGGTCGTGCCCCTCAACCAACGGGGCACCGTGCAGACCGCCCCCGACGCGCACGGCGAGGTCGAACTGCAGGTCGGGACGGTGAAGCTGAGGGCCCCGCTGGGCGATCTGCGCTTGTTCCCTCCCGCCGAGGCGCGCTCGCTACCGCAGCAGCCCCCGAGCACACCTGGGCTGGAAAAGGCGCTGGCCGTCACCGGCACGCTCGATCTCCGGGGTCACAGGGCGGAAGACGCCATCGCCGAATTGGACAAATACCTGGACGATGCCACGCTGGCCGGGCTGGCGCGCGTCACCATAGTGCACGGCAAGGGCACGGGCGCGCTGCGCCAGGTCGTACACGAGCATCTCTCTCGGCATCCCGAGGTCGGTTCGTTCCGGCTCGGGGGAGATACGGAGGGAGGGAGCGGGGCAACGATCGTGGATCTGGCGCACCAATAAGCCCATCCTCCACACCGCGCGCCGAGCACACGGACAGGGCCGGGCGCTGATGCTATAATCACACGCATGACGGCATTGAGCCCCCGCGCGCAATTCGAGGTGCTCAAGCGCGGGACCATCGAGGTGATCTCCGAAGAGGCGCTGCTGGCCAAGCTGTCTTTGGGGCGCCCCCTCCGGATCAAGCTTGGCCTCGACCCCACGGCGCCTGATATCCATATCGGCAACGCAATCGTGCTTCAGAAACTGCGGCAATTTCAGGACCTGGGGCACGAGGCAATCTTGGTCATAGGCGACTTTACCGGTCTCATCGGGGATCCGTCGGGCAAGTCCGAGACCCGCCCGGCGCTCTCCCCCGCGGAAATCGAGCAGAACGCCAAGACGTATCGTGACCAGTACAGTTTGATTCTGGATCCATCGCGCGCGCGCGTCGTGTTCAATAGTCAATGGCTGGGCCCGATGAAGTTCTACGATGTGATCACGTTGGCCAGCCGGACCACGGTCCACCGCATCCTTGAGCGCGACGACTTCGCGAAGCGCTACACCGAACGACTACCCATCCACCTCCACGAGCTCCTCTACCCTCTCTGCCAGGCGTACGACTCGGTGGCGATCGAGGCGGACGTGGAGCTGGGCGGAACCGATCAGAAGTTCAACAATTTGATGGGGCGCGAGCTGCAGCGCGAACTCGGTCAGGACCCCCAGGTCGTGGTGCTTACCCCGCTGCTCCCCGGGCTTGACGGTGTGCAGAAGATGAGCAAGAGCCTGGGCAACGCGATCGGGATCACGGATCCGCCCAACGAGATGTACGGGAAGGTGATGTCGCTGCCGGACGAGCTCATGATCCCGTACTTCGAGTACTGCACGCTCGCGCCGCTCGACGAGGTCCGGGCAATCGCCGCACGCCTCTCTTCCGGGGAACTGCATCCCCGCGACGTCAAGAAGCGCCTCGCGCGGGAGATCACCGCACCCTACCATGGGGACGCCGCCGCGCGCGGCGCGGAAGCGGAGTTCGAGCGCGTGTTCGCAGCCCGCGAGCTCCCGGAGGAGATCGCCGAGGTGGACTTCCCGCGGGATCGCCTGCGCAAAGGCATGGTCCGCCTGATCCACCTGCTCGTCGAGCTGGGTCTGGCGGATTCTAATGCCGAAGCTCGCCGGCTCGTCAGCCAGGGGGGGGTCACCCTAGACGGCAAGCGCATCAACCAAGACGTGGATGTGGCGGTGCACGATGGATCTCTGGTCCGGGTGGGCCGCCGCCGGTTCGCCCGGGTTCGCCTCACCGAGTAGCCCCACCGACGCTGCGCTCGTCACGTTTGGCGACCGTATGAGTCCGCTGCACGCTCCATCGCGGGGTGCGGGACCGGCCGGACCGCCTACCGCCTCGGCGCCTTGGGAGGGGCGTCACCTGCCCCCCGGCGTGTATCTGTGGGGCGTGCTCGTGATCGTCGTCATCGGGGCCGCGCTGCGCCTTGCGCACCTCACCCGGCCGTTCAACGGCGTCATCGCCACCGCATGGAATGAGGGGCACTACGCGATGATCGCGCTGAACTTCGACCGGTATGGGTTGTCATCGCAGCACAATGAGCTCGGAGTAGACTACACGTTCTCGCCGGGAGTCCCGTGGCTCATCTGGCTCTCGTTCAAGGCGTTTGGGATCAGCGAGTGGGCCGCGCGTCTCCCGATCGCCGCCTTCGGCATCGCGGCCGTGCCTCTCGTGGCCGCCTTTGTCCGGCGGCTCACGGCCAGCGAGCAGGTCGCGTTCCTCGCGGCGGGCCTGGTCGCCACGTTCCCGGAAACGGTGTACTTCTCGCAGAACGTCCAGCTCGACACGCCGAGCATCTGCTGCGCCCTCGCCGCGGGCGTCGAAATCTTGCGGTACCGGAACGGCGGACGCCGAGGCGACATCGTCGCCGCCGCGATCTTCGCCACGCTGGCGGTCTGGTTCAAGTTCACAACCGTGCTGGCGTACCCGGCCTATGTCGCGCTGTGGTGGCCGGCGCGCCCCCGGCGGACGCTCGTCGCGCTCGGTGCGGCGGCGGCGCTCGCCGCGTTGACGCTCATTCCGAGCGTGGCGTGGATCGTCCACGGGAAGCTGACGGGCCGGACGCTGGCGGGGTTCTACGAACGAAACTGGGATCTCAGAGGCCTCAAGGAGGTCCTCATCCAGCTTCCGCTCATGGTCGGGACCCACCTGTTCCCGACCGGGTTCGTGCTCTTGTTGCTGGGCCTCCCGGCGGCGATCCGATGGCGCGCGCGCCTGAGGGGCCTCGGCCTTTGGTGCTGCTCGTGGGTGTTACTGTATTTCGCTGCACCGTACTCGGCGCTGAACAACCGGTACTACGATCTTCCGGCCACCTACCTCTTAAGCGTCCCCGCGGCGTTGGGGTTGTGGGTGCCGCTCGCGCGGCGGCGGCCGGCCGGGGCGCTCAGCCGCGCGTTGATCGTCGGTCTCGCGGTCCTCATGGCGCTCCCGGCCGCCTACGACCTCTGGGATTCGACGACCGACCGGCTCGCCCGCATGACGGCGGCGCATCCTCCGCCGCTCGACCCCTCGCCGTTCTATTCCGCCAAGGTGGTCGCCCACTTTCCCAAGGGACGGACGGTCGTGGACGCTCCCCAGACCATGTTCTATGCTGGGGGCGATCCGGCGTGGATCTCGATCGTCGGGGGTTTGGGCGACGTCCGCGAGGCGATCGACGGCGAGCGCTTCGACTATATTCTGTTGAACGACTACTGGCATCAGCAGGAACCGTACTATCCGGTGGACGCGGCCCTGCGTGAGCGTCTCGCGCGGCACCATTACACGCAGATCGCGCCCGCGGCGTGGGCCCGCACCGTGGGCCGATAGACTTCAGCCATCGACCGCACCGCTCGAATTGACGTGCCGCACCGGTTTGGATAGTATGAGGAAGCAGCGGGCCCTTAGCTCAGGTGGTTAGAGCGCACCCCTGATAAGGGTGAGGTCCGTGGTTCGAGTCCACGAGGGCCCACCATATTTTGCAACATTTCCGAACACTCGCTCCCCCAGGCCGTGCACGATCAATCTTGGCATCCGCCCACAGGTTCGGCACTCGTCGCTTAAGGTGGGGCTCCTGCGATGGAAGGAGTCCAGGAGCAAAAATGGAAAGTCCGGCTCATACGCTGGTTTTGGAACATGGTGCACCGTGACAGAGCAAAGGGATTACTTCCTTGGTCAAAGCAGCGCTGAGCACGCACGGCTACAATTCCAGGCCGTAGAACTCGAGCAGAGCTCACGCCAGCATCTTCAGCACGCAGGGATTCAGCGAGGCTGGCGGGTCCTCGACGTAGGGTGTGGCCCCCAGGGAGTCTTGCACGTGCTGGCGGATCTCGTCGGCCCGACCGGAACTGTTGTGGGCCTTGAGCGTGACCCACGGCCCGTGGCGCTGGCACGAGCGTTCGTTGCTGAGCACGGTTTCACTAACGTTGAGGTCATTCAGGGAGATGCGCGGGCCACGGAGCTGCCCCGAGGTTCCTTCGACCTTGTCCACGCTAGGCTCGTGCTGGTGAATGTGCCTGAGCCCGAGCAAATCCTCGCAGCAATGGTCGCGTTGGTCCGCCCCGGTGGGGTGGTCGCTGTTTGGGAATGGGACTCTGTGTCTTGGCTGTGTTACCCGGCGCATCCGGCATGGACGCGCATTAGCGAGGCACACCAGGCAGTCCGCCTCCAAGATGGCCAAGATTTCACCATCGGGCGGCGCCTCGCCCGGCTCATGCGTGGTGCCGGGCTGGTGGAAGTTACTCAAGATGTGATCGTTAATGAGTGGCCTGTAGGTCACCCTCGAAGAATGCAGATGATCCAGTTTTCGGAAAACATCCGTGAGAAGCTTGTCGCCCGCGGGCTTTTCTCAGATGCCGAACTCACCGAGCTCCTGGTGGCACTGAGAAAGCACCTGGAAAATCCCGAGACCTTTCAACTTTCCGGTGTTTCGTTTCAGGCGTGGGGCCACAAGCCAGTGTGACCCTGGCAAGGCGATCGCGGATGCGCACGATGACCCGAAATGGGATGAGTTGCGCGTTCTAACATGGAGGTATCCCGATGAACCCACCGGACAACTCCGCGCCATTGGGCAAGTACGCGTTCGACAATGCGTGGACGCACGCGCGGCAGCGGCTCTGTGGACTTGAGCACCTTCTTGATCCTGGTACAATTCGGCATCTGGAGGCGCTCGGCGTCGGGGAAGGCTGGCACTGTCTGGAGGTCGGCGCCGGCGGTGGTTCGATCGCAGAGTGGCTGTGCCAGCGCGTGGGCCAAAACGGATATGTCATGGCGACCGACCTGGATACCCGCTTCCTTGAGCTCCTGACCGTCCCCAATCTTGATGTTCATCACCACGATATCGTTTCCGATGATCTTCCGGAATGCAAATTCGATCTGGTGCTTTCAAGACTGGTGGTTGGGCACATACGAGAACGTGAGAAGGCACTGCGGCGGATGCTGTCTGCGCTCAAACCTGGGGGCTGGCTGCTCTGTGAGGACGGAGACAACAGCTCGGTTGCTCTTCTATCCCCCACGGATGCTGCAACCAAGGCACTCTTCATGAAGATAGAGCAAGGAAAAGATCGGGTGATGGCCGCACGAGGCCACGTATACTGCGGGCGCCACCTGTTTGGATTTCTCCGCGCCCTCGGACTCACCGACATTCATGCTGAGGGGCGCGTACCTCTGCTCCACGCTGGTACCGTGGAGACTCGCTGGAAGCGGCTCTCGGTCGAGCAGCTAAGCAAGGACATTGTGAACGCCCACTTAGCAACAGAGACAGAAATCGAAGCATACCTTGCGCTTCTCGATTCATCAAACTTCGTGTCGCAGGGATTCATCGTGATGACGGCTTGGGGACGTCGCTCTCATGGGTAAGGTCAAACCTTATCGAGAGTCGGTTGACTCATGGGCGCTATGTCTTCCGCTTAGACCCACCCACGTGGCGAGTGCCTAGGGGCTGTCCTCCTAGTAATTCTCCGAAGAGGTCGGACCGGCGGGTTCGAATATGGTAATTCGGATGTTCGCGTTGTTGTTGGAGCATGGCGGCATCCAGTGTAGCCATGATCATCTCGTCGCGGATGTATTCCGTTTGCGATGAAGCCAGCAGCGAACCGTCAGGGCCAAAAATCAGCGCTGCTCCCGGGTGGTGGGGTTGGTTGGGGTGGTCTCTGGGATAATGATCCACATAGCCTGCGCGCCCGGCTTGGTCCGCCAACACCACGTAGCAGGCGTTTTCTATGGCGCGCATCGCAAACGGCAAATAGTGATCGTGCATGTAACGCCGGGCCTCGGCCTCACTGCCGGGAGTGTCTTCCCACATCTTATCTCTGGAGGCGTGGGGCATGAGGAGCATTTCTGCGCCACGCAACGCAAGAATCCGCGTCACCTCGGGGAACTCATTGTCGTAACAGATCCCAATGCCGACGTGACACTTGCCAATGTCGAACACGTTGATGTCCTGCCCACCCCGGTAATACCGGTTCTCGTCACGCGACATGTGCAACTTACGTTGTTTCCCAAGATAGCCTTCCGGGCCGACCAGTACCTGAGTGTTGTACACAACGTCGCGCTCCCGCTCCGCGAGACCGGCGCAAACGAAGACGCGATGCTGACGAGCGAGCGTGATCAATCGTTGCGTGCTCGGTCCGTCTGGAACAGCCTCCGCCAGGGTGGCCGTGTTCGGGGTGCAATGACCGTGAATGACCAGCTCCGGGAACAGCACGAATTCTGCCTGCTGCGCGACCGCGCGTTCACACCAGTCCTCGATGCCCGCCAGAACGCGTTGTGGTTCGCCCAAGTACCCGTTCATGCTGACGGCCGCGACTCGCAGGGTCTTCATCGTTGCCGTCGCCCGCTCGACGAATGGTGTCGTTGCGGTCAGCCCCGTGGGAGGGCGTCCTTGGGGAACTCCTCCCGTTTCGCGGCGAATTGGACGTAGTCGAGATTTTGCGCTTCGACGCCAAGGTGCCGCAGCATCGCCATCGCCTGGGCGCGGTGGTGAACCTCGTGGAAGAGAAGCTGCGTTGCAAGGTCGGCTTTCGTGGTCGTGGTGACAATAATCTTGTCCGCCTGATCGATCCGCCGCGTCACGGTGTGGTTCCAGTCGGTGATTCCGGCGAGGGTGGCCCGGGTCTCCCCGGCCAGGGCCGTCCATACGCCTTCGAGGTCTCCGAATGTGGGCTGTCGGGTCTCGCTGATCGGGTAGTCGTCCCAGGTGGGGAGGGGCTCCTCCCGTAGGCGTTTGCCATAAAAGTGCTCGACCCGGGCAATCTCGATCAGCGTCCCGCGGAGTGTATAGAGACCGAACGGAAATTGCTGAGTGTACTCCTCTTGACTGAGTGGTCGGACCCATCCAAACAATCTCTGCCGGGCCGCGTTGAGGATGTCGTAGACACGCACAAAGTTCATCGTCCGCCTCCCATATCTATATGTAGGGAGATTGACGTTTTGACGCATGTACTCCTCCCATCAACCCACCTCAGAGTAGTGGAGCGTGGCCGTCGCGTCCTGACTCCTCATCCGCACACGCAGCCAGCGCGGGACCGAGGAACGCGAGCACAAGAGCCAGTGCTACGATAACCTGCAGCATAATCGCCCCCTCCCTTCGTCAGTTGCATGATACGCATGAGCAAGGTGTGCAGCGATGAACCGGTTCACTCCGCCGGTGTAATGTCCATCACAGGGAACTTCCCCGTCGAGCGGGGTCGGGATCGGGGGGCGTCTGGCTCCTGGCTGGCCCGCCTCGGTCTCGCTTGAGGGCCGGCCGGCTGAGGTTTAGACCGTGTGCCGTGGGGGTAGAACTAACTCGGGATGTCGTGGGGGGGATACCGGGTCGAATACCCCCCTTCCCGACCGGGTGGTTCCCTGCGACATCCTGCACTCATCCGTTAGAGTCGATTGCGGGCCTGGAAGATGTGCGAGGCGGGACCCGCAAAGGAGGGACATACGATGTGGATCGCGCTGCTGCTGCTCGGCGGTCTACTTCTCTGGGCGACCGGACATATGATCCTACGCTAGCGTAGACGTTGCCCCGAGATCACTGAACCATCAAGGTCCTCAAGCGGCGGGGGCCGGGATCATATCCCGGCCCCCGCCGCACCATCTGAAGCGAACGCGTTACCCGACGGGATCAAGGGCAAACTCGCTGGCCAGTCCGTCCAGGCCCTTGATGACATGGGGATCGAGTGGGATACCCTCCTGCCGGCGCGCGTCGGCCATCTCGAACTCGATCTCCCCAGGTACATAGAGGCGCTCGACGCCCGGGGCGCGCGGGGTGCTGCGAACGGTGTCGATGTAACGATCCACGTCCGACAGAAAGGCGGGGAAGGAGCGGAATCGTCCAACATCCATGGCCATGAACAGGTGCCCGACGTCCTGGGGGCGGTTATGCTCGGGCAGCGCCAAGCCGGCGATGCCGGCGGACCATCCCGCCCCCGTCAGGGGGCCGCACAACAAGTCGAAGATCATCGCCAGGCCAAATCCCTTGTGGGATCCGACGGGGAGAAGCATGCCTCCCGCCATCACCTCCTCGGGTTGTTCGGTAGGCGTTCCATGGCGATCGACGCCCCACCCGAGGGGGATCCGGTCTCCGCGTCCCTGCGCCCGCTGGATCTTGCCGCGTGCGACGACGCTCGTCGCGATGTCCAGGACGACGGGCCGGTGACGGCCCGCGGGGATTGCATAGGCGATCGGGTTGTTGCCGACCACCGGAGCGGCACCGCCGACAGGGGGCATCAGCGGAAGCGTGTTGGTGATGGCGACGCCGATCATCTGCTCGGCTGCCGCGCGCATCACATAGTAGGCCGCGGCTCCGAAATGCGTCGAGTGCGCCACGCCGACCGCCCCGACGCCGCTCTCCCGGGCTTTCCGGATGGCGAGATCCATCGCCTGCACACCGGCCACCTGTCCGAGGCTGTTGTGGGCGTCCATCTGCGCAAACGCGGGGCCCTCGCCCGCGACCACGACGTGGGCCTTGGCCCGGACCAACCCGGCTTGGATGCGCTGCACGTAGTTGGGCAGCCGCATCGCCCCATGGGAATGCACGCCTCGGAGATCGGCCTCGACCAGGGTATCGGCGACCGTCCTGGCTTCCGCCGGGGGAACCCCCACTCGCTCGAGCACGTTTGTGATGAATGGCGTAAGGCGGGACGCGGCGACAGACATGAACATGCTGGTTCTCCCGTAGCGGTCACCGGTCCTTTGCCTTGCCGTCCTCTCCGGGAACGGGGTATACTGAAGTTGACAGCGAAGGAGTGTGACGCGATCATCGCTGCATTTATCGTCGCCGGGTGCATGCCGTGACCCACCCGCCTGCGGGACCATCCCGAACCGGAAACCGCGGCCGGCCTCCAGCCAAAATCGGCCGGCGCGTCCATGATCTCTGGCCGTACGCGGCTGTGGCGCTCGTCGCGGGCCTCGCACTGGTGCTGGCTGTGGTCGGCGTGCTGGTCGGCACTGCGCTTGCGATCAATGGCCATCTGCCGTCCGTGGACGCGCTCTACAGTCCTCCGAGCGAGGCCACCCGCGTGTACGCAGCCGACGGCCAGCTCATCGCGAGCCTGTACCAGGAGAACCGCGCCAGCGTCCCGCTCGACAGGATCCCGCAGGTCCTCCGCCGCGCCGTGATCGACACTGAGGATGCCGCCTTCTATCGCCACCACGGGATCTCGCTTCGAGGTGTCCTTCGCGCATCGTTCCGGAACGTCCGCGAACGTGGTCTCGCCGAGGGCGGC
Source organism: bacterium (assembly GCA_035703895.1). Lineage (NCBI taxonomy): Bacteria > bacterium. The sequence goes on from DASSXJ010000080.1 coordinate 28,067, forward strand.
AGCACCATCACCCAGCAGCTCGCCCGCAACCTGTTTCTCACAAACGAGAAGGCGCTCAGCCGCAAGATCGCCGAGATGCTCCTCGCGGTCCAAATCGAGCGCCGGCTGACCAAGGATGAGATTCTGGAGCGCTATCTCAACCAGGTGTACTTTGGGCAAGGCGCCTACGGGGTCGAAGCCGCCGCAGAAGTATATTTTGGGAAGCCGGCCAAGGACCTCACGTTACCAGAGAGCGCCCTGCTCGCCGGGCTGATCCGGGCTCCGTCCTATTACTCTCCCTACGACCATCTCGACCGGGCCAAGATCCGCCGCGCCGAAGTCCTCCAGCGGATGGTGGACCTTGGGGACGTCACCCCGAGGCAGATGCAGCTGGCTCAGTCCGCGCCGATTCACCTGATTGAGAAGGGGAACATGGGGTTCGTCGGCATTCGGGCGCCGTACTTCGTCAGCTACATCCTTCCCCAGTTGCTCCAACGGTACGGGGAGGAAGTGCTGTACAAAGGCGGCCTCCGTATTTACACCACGCTGGACCTGGCGATGCAGGCGGAGGCGGACGCGGCGGTGCGGCAGGGGCTCGACGAGGGCACGCAGCAGCACCTCAATGCGCGCCAGGGCGCGATGGTGGTCCTGGATCCCAACACGGGGTACATTCGCGCGATGATCGGTGGGTACGATTTCCGAGCCAGCCAGTTCAACCGGGCGTGGCAGGCGCACCGTCAGCCGGGCTCGGCGTTCAAGCCCTTTACCTACACGACGGCGATTTTGCGCGGATTTCCGCTCACGACCATGCTCGACGACGAGCCGATCTCGTTTCCCCTGCCGGGCGGCAAGGTCTGGGAGCCCAAGAACTTCGACCAAAAGTGGCACGGTTCGATCACGATGCGCTATGCGCTCGAGAACTCGATCAACGTCGCGACGATCCGGCTCGAAGAAAAGATTGGCCCCAAGGCGATCATCGCGACGGCACAACGGATGGGCATCCAGAGTCACCTGGAGCCGGTGCTCTCGCTGACGCTGGGCTCCTCCGATGTCACTCTGCTCGAGATGGCCTCCGCCTACGGCGTGTTTGCGAGCGGCGGCGTGCGGGCCACCCCCCTGGCCGTCCTCAAAGTCACCGATTCCAAAGGGAAGGTGCTCGAGGAGAATGTCCCGCAGCGCACCGTCGTCCTCAGCCCCGAAGTCGCCTACGTGATGACCGATCTGCTCAAGGGCGTGGTCAAGCGCGGAACCGGCGTCGCGGCCGCCATTGGAATTCCCCAGGCGGGGAAGACGGGAACCGCAGACGACTACCGCAACGCCTGGTTCATTGGCTTCACGCCTACGCTGGTCACGGGGGTGTGGGTCGGAAACGACGATGATTCGCCGATGAATCGAGTGGTGGGCGGTAGTCTGCCGTCCCGCATCTGGGCGACGTTCATGAAGCAGGCGACGGCACACCGGGACAACAAGGACTGGCCGCGTCCTGCCAATGTTGTGGAGGTCAGCCTCTGCGGTTCGACCGGGACTCCCGCGGGCACCGATTGTGCGGACGCCAGGACCGAACTCTTCATCAAGGGGACGGAGCCCGAGAGCGGTGACGGCACGCACGCCCCAGCGTCTCCCGCTCCCGCCGCTCCCAGACCGGCTCCCGCTGCGCCCGTGAGTGCCCCCGCGCCACAGGCTCCGCCGGCCCAGTCGGTTCCACCGTCTGCCCCCCCAACGCTGCCGTTGGCGGTGACGGCTCCGCGGGATCGGACCCAGGTGACGGCACCGTTTACGATCAAGGGGACCACTCGTCCGGGAGCCACCGTCCACATCTCGGTCCAGATGACCGGCGGCTTCCTCAACCTGCAAGTCGCCGATGTCTACGCTCCCGTAGATCCCCAAGGAAACTTTACCTTCCTCTTCGACCCCACCATCAAACCGGCCGGGGCGACGTTCACGATTACCGTGAACGCGATCGACGACCAGGAAACCGCCTCCGCCACCCTCTCCGTCCAAGAGCAGTAGCCGGGCCGCTTCCCGGCGCTTGCGCGCCGGAAGTGGGCGGAATTAGATTATAATGGAAGGGATCGCCGCGCCCCGTGGCCTGCCGGGAACGCATGAGAGTGAGGGATCGGCTGTGTCAGGACACTCCAAGTGGCATAATATCAAGATCAAGAAGTCCAAGACCGACCAGACGCGGGGAAAGCTGTTCAGCAAGATCGCGCGAGAAATCATCATCGCCGCGAAAGCGGGGGGCGGGGACCCGGCGGCCAACATGCGCCTCCGGGCGGCCGTCGACCGGGCGCGCGAAGCGAGCATGCCGAATGACAACATCCAGCGTGCCATCCAGCGCGGCGCGGGCGGGGGCGAAGGCGCGACGTACGAGGAAGTGACCTATGAAGGGATGGCGCCCGGCGGGGTCGCGGTGCTCGTCCAGGCGCAGACCGACAATCGCAACCGCACGGCCTCGGAGATTCGCAACATCTTCACCAAGGCCGAGGGGAACCTCGGTGCGTCGGTAGGGTGGTTGTTCGAGAAGAAGGGTGTCATCACCATGAAGAAGGCGGTCGCCTCGGAGGAGGAGGTTCTCACCAAGGCGGTCGACGCCGGGGCGGAGGATATGAAGGTGACCTCGGACGAGTACGAGATCACGGTCGCCCCGGAAGAGTTTGCCAAAGTAAAGCAGGCGCTCGAAGCCGCCGGGTATGCCCTGAGCTCAGCGGAAATCACGCTCGTGCCCAAGTCGACGGTGTCCGTGGAGGGCAAAGACGCGCAGCGGGTGCTGCGTCTCCTCGAAGCGCTCGAAGACCACGACGACGTCCAGCACGTGTACGCCAACTTCGATATCCCCGACGAAGTCCTCGAACAGGTCGGGTGAAAGGAGCGGCCGATGGGCCTGCGGGAGACTGTGCAACCGTCGTTTCATTTGGTCTGGGGGACCGTCCGCAAGAACGTTGAAGCGATGCCCGAAGAAGGGCTGGGGATCAAGCCGGACGGGCTCGAGACCCGCTCATTCCGCGAGATCGTCCTCCACATGGGCAACGCGTGCGTCACGTTCGGCGAGAACATCGGCCGGTCGACCTGGGAACGCGTCATGGCCTTCCCGCCCGAACAGTACACGAGCAAGGCGCAGATGCTGGCCGCGCTGGGCCAGGCGGGCGATCGATTCCTTGCCGGGCTCGCCCGCTTGTCCGATGAAGAGGCTGCGCGCACCGTCAAAACTCCGTGGGGCGTCGAGATGCCGCAGGGGCAGATGGTCGCCGGGCACGTGCCGCATATGTTCTACCATAACGGCCAGCTGGCCATTTACCTCCGGATGCACGGGGTCAAGCCCCTCTTCCTCGCCCGGTAGGCGAGTCTCGAAGCCCGGCCGACACATCCGCTGCCCGGAGGAAGACAGAACCGGGGCGGCGAACACTGGTTCGACTCGATCGCGGGCCTTTCGCCGGCCAATCAGACGGAGCAGGGATGCGCATCCTCGGAGTGGATCCAGGCCTGCGCCAGACCGGATACGGCCTTCTGGAGGTATCGGCACGGGGTCCCGGTCTCCTCGAAGCCGGGGTCATTCGCACCAGCGGACGGGCACCGCTCCCCAGCCGCCTGTGCGAGCTCTATCGTGGATTGGTCGAGATCATCTCCGAGGGACGCCCTGAACTCATCGCCATGGAAGATCTTTTCGCCCACTCCGCTTTCCCCCGCGCGGCGATCATGATGGGCCAGGTCTCGGGTGTGATCCAGCTGGCGGCGGCACAGGCCGGGATTCCGATCGATGCGATTCCTCCGGCCTCGGTGAAACACGCGATGGTCGCCTCCGGGCAGGCGGGGAAGCGTCAGGTGCAGCGAATGGTGCGGCGCCTTCTGGCGCTGGTCGAGGAGCCTGGGACGCACGTTGCGGACGCCCTGGCGCTGGCGCTGACCGCGGTGTCCCGCCGGGGGCTGCCCCTCGGACACCGCCGAAATCTCCGAGGGTCGGCGTGATCGCGTTCCTCCGAGGTCGTGTCCTCCGTCACCTCGAGCAGATGCTCGTGATTGAATGTGGGGGCGTGGGGTATGAAGTGCATCTGCCCGGGTTTGTCCGAGATACCCTGCGGGGGAGGCTGCAGGGTATCGGGGAGACGGTCGAGCTTCACATCTCGTACCACGTCTCCGCCAATCAGCCCCGCCCGATTCTCGTGGGCTTCCTGCAGGAGGTCGAGCAGGAGTTCTTCGAGTTGTTCATCACTGTTGACGGACTGGGGCCCGCGAAAGCCATGAAGGCGATCATCCACCCAATCGAGACGATCGCAGATGCCATCGAGCGGAAGGATATCGCGTACCTTCGGCGTCTGCCGGGGATCGGCGAGCGAACGGCCGAGAAGATCGTGGCCGCGCTTCGGGGCAAGATGGGAAAGTACGCCTTGCTGCGGACCGAGTCTCCAATCGCCGCTGCGGAGATCGGGGAAGACTTCCGCGAAGAGGTGATCGAAGTGCTCACCGGCCAGTTGGGGCACCGGGCGGTGGAGGCACGACAGATGGTTGAGCGGGCGCTCGAACGGAACCCGGCCGTGGCGTCCGCGGAGGAGCTGTTCCAAGAAGTGTATCGGGCTGAGCGGGGGGCGCTGACGTGACGCGGGAGCGGGTACTCGGGCAAGAGGGCGAGGAGAAGATCCCGCCCGCGGGCGACACGGAGGCGGGCGATGACGATCAGTTCATTCGCAGCCTGAGACCACGCACGCTGGACGAGTGCATCGGGCAGTCGCGGGTCAGGAGCGGCCTCAAGATCAGTTTGCAGGCTGCCCGCGAGCGCGGAGAGGCGCTCGACCACGTGCTGCTGCATGGCCCCCCGGGATTGGGGAAGACCACCTTCGCCAACGTAATCGCGGCCGAGATGCGGACGAACATCGTCACCACCTCGGGGCCTGCGATCGAGCGGGGCGGGGACCTCATGGGGATCCTGACCAACCTGAACCGGGGCGATGTCTTGTTCATCGATGAGATCCACCGGCTCCCCCGTGCGGTCGAGGAGTTTCTTTATCCGGCGATGGAGGATTTCTGCGTCAACTTTACGATCGAAAAGGGCGCCCACGCACGAACCCTCCGCTACACCCTCAAACCGTTCACGCTGGTGGGGGCGACGACGCGGGCCGGGCTGCTCTCTTCACCGTTGCGGGAACGCTTCGGGATCACCCACCACCTCGACTTCTATCCCATCGAAGAGCTGGCCCTCGTCGTGCTGCGGTCCGCTTCGATTCTGGGCGTCGAAGTGGTCGATGAGGGCGCCGAGGAGATCGCCCGGCGGTCTCGGGGGACCCCACGGATCGCCAACCGCCTGCTGCGGCGCGGGCGGGATTATGCACAAGTCCGGGCGCAGGGACGGATCACGCTCGAGGTGGCCAAGGAGGCGCTCGAGTTTGAAGGCGTCGATCCGCTCGGCCTCACAGGTCAGGATCGCGACATGCTCCGCACGATCATCCACGTGTACAACGGTGGACCGGTGGGAATCGACGCCCTCGCGGCCACCCTCAACGAGGAGGTCGACAGCCTCGTCGAGTTGATTGAGCCATTTCTCTTGAAAATCGGGTTCCTGACCCGCACCCAAGGGGGACGCCGTGTCACCCCGCTGGCGTGCGAGCACCTGGGAGTGCCCGCGCCGGATCGCAGTCAACGAGGTCAGGGAGCGCTGTTCGCGTGACGCCGCCGGCCCTCGGACGTCTCCTCATCGGGTTTGGCCTGGCGATCGCGGTGTGCGGGGCGCTCATCTGGCTGCTGGGGGCGCTCCCGCGTCTCCCGGGGGATATCTACGTCCAGCGTCGTGGGGTCACATTCTACATTCCTGTCCTGGGAAGCGTGTTGCTGAGTCTCCTTCTCACGCTGCTCCTGAACGTGTTCTTCGCCCGGCGATGATCCGGCACGCCGTCGTGGTCACGTTGATCCTGGGGCTGGCGGCGGCGGGCGGCACGATGTCCGCGATCGCCACCGAACCGCCGATCATCCGCGTGGGGATTCTCCTCGACCAACCGTCCATTCGCATTGAGGCCGACGGACCGCTGATCGCGGCGGATGTCCTGGGCGGGAGTACCTCGACGCTCATCGGCGGACCCTGGGTGTTCCAGTCCACGGCGGACGGGATGGCGATTTCCGGGACCGCGTTTGGCTCCACCGTGCGGGTCACGACCCCGAGCGGGTTCCTCAGGGCGAACGGGCAACCGTACCGAGGGTCGATCGAGGTGCGTCGCGTCGGTCCGGGTCGGCTGACCGCGATCAACGAACTCGATCTTGAGCGGTACCTCTATGGGGTGATCAAGGGAGAGATCGACCCGCATTGGCCGCCGGAGGCCGTGAAGGCGCAGGCGGTCGCTGCGCGGACGCTGGCCCTCCAGAACCTCGCCGCACTGCGGGGCAAGTTTGCGAGCGAAGGGTATACGCTGCGCGCCACGACCGACTCGCAGATCTACCTGGGGGCCGCAGGGGAGGATCCTGGGGCGAGCGCCGCCGTGGAGGCGACCCGGGGCATCGTGATGACGTTCCGAGGGCAGCCCATCTTCGCGGCCTATCATTCGAATTCGGGCGGCCATACTGAAGACAGCGAGAACGTCTGGGGCACCCCGCATCCGTACCTGCGGGGTGTCCCCGATCCGTATGCGCTCGATGCTCCGGGCGGGCAGTGGACGGCCCGGCTCTCCCTCGCGGGGATCGAGACCGGGCTGAGACGCGGCGGGGTCACCATAACCGGGATCGCCGGGATCGAGTTGGGGCGGGCGACGCCCTGGGGCCGGGCGATCACCGTGCGGCTGACCGATGAGGCTGGCCGGCCCCACGAGATCGCTGCCAATCAGTTCCGGCTCCTGATTGGGCCGGGGGTGGTCCGGAGCACGATGTTCGTCATGACCCGGGACGGTTCGGAGGTGGCATTTTCCGGGCGGGGCTCCGGCCACGGTGTCGGCTTGGATCAGTGGGGTGCGCGGGCGCTGGCGCTCAAGGGCTACACGTTCGAGCAAATCCTGAGCTACTATTACACCGGGATCGCGATCGAGCGGCGGTTTTGAACGTCCTGGCGCGGTGTCTCGTGCGCCTATCAGACTTTGACTTCGCGCTGCCCCCGGAGTTGATCGCGCAGACCCCCGCGCGACCTCGTGACGCCGCCCGGCTTCTCGTCCTGCACCGCGCAACGGGGGGGCTCATCCACCGGGGGTTTCGAGATCTACCGGAATATCTGCGGCCCCCGGACATCCTCGTGCTCAACGACACGAAGGTGCTGCCGGCCCGCCTCCGCGCCCGGCGGCCGTCCGGAGGGCAGGTCGAGGTACTGCTGCTGCGCTCGATGGTAGGTGGCATGTGGGAGGCGCTTGTCCGCCCCGGCCGCAAGATCCGGCATGGGGCGCGGCTGGTGTTCGCGCCCGGTGTGCTCGAAGGCGTGGTCGGCGACCGTACGGCCACCGGAACCCGACTGATCATGCTTGAGCACGAAGGGGACGCACTCTCCATTTTGCAACGGATCGGCGAGATGCCGACGCCGCCGTACATTGCGGGAACGCTCGCGGATCCTCTAGATTACCAGACGGTCTACGCGAGGGCGTGGGGCGCCGTCGCGGCGCCGACCGCGGGACTGCACTTCACGAACGCATTGCTGGCGGAGATCCGGCGGCGCGGCGTGGACATCGTGTGCCTCACCCTGCACGTGGGGCTCGGGACGTTTCGCCCGGTCAAGGTAGAGGACATCGCGCGCCACCAGATGGACGCGGAAGCGTACGAGATCGCACCGGCGGCCGCCGAGGCCATCAATCGCGCCCGGCGGCAGGGAGGCCGGGTCGTTGCGGTGGGTACCACGTGCGTCCGGGCGCTGGAATCCGCCGCCGGGGGGGACGGCGCGGTCCGCCCCGGGCGCGGCAGCACCAACTTGTTCATCACCCCCGGGTATCGATTCGGGGCCGTCGATGCGATCGTCACCAACTTTCATCTGCCGAGGTCGACGCTCGTGATGCTGGCGAGCGCGTTTGCCGGTCGGGAGCGCCTCCTCCGCGCGTACGCGGAGGCGATCCGGGAACACTACCGCTTCTACAGCTTCGGGGACGCGATGCTGATCCTCTGACCCATCGGAGTGGTCGAATCG
>DASSXJ010000081.1 GCA_035703895.1 bacterium
GCAACTGTTGGCCAATGCGGACCCGCCCACCCAACCTCCTTCGATGGGCCCGAATGGACTAAGAAGATAGCTAAAAAGGCGGATCAACTCAAGAGGCGCCGAGCGACGGCATGCCCGGCGCCTCTTGCGCTCGCTCCGTACCAGACTAATGCGCCGGTGTGGGGAAGACGGTCACCGTGCTCCCGGGTGTGCTCAACTGCTGCCCCAACCCAACACCCGTGTTTTGCGAGGGATTTGGTCCGGGGACCACGACCTGATACGTCGGAATCGAGGGACCGGATCCCGATGCCGGTCCCGGTTGCTCAACCACGATCGATCCCGTCCCAGGCGTCGGCGTCACAATCTGGTACGTCGGACTCGACGGCCCGGATCCTGAAACCGGTGGCTGCTGTTCAATCACCATCGATCCCGCATCAGGCGCCGCGTGAGCCGGCCCGACGATGCCTGCAAGGGCGACCGCCAACACGCCAACACCCAACAGCACGACCGAGAGTTTCTTGATCTGCATCATGAACGTCGCCTCCTATCTACTTTCAACACGCGAGAGCCAGATCTCTATTCCCGAAAGCCGGGACGACATCTGGGACCGTGAGGCAACGGAAGGTCTAGGCCGCCTCGTTGCCTCGCGACGGCACTGCAGTCAACGCTCGGCGCATAGCGGCCCGCGCTCGGTGGAGACGGCTCATCACGGTCCCCTTCGGAATTCCCAGCCTTCGCGCCACCTCGACGTACGACCAGCCGCGAAGATCCACGAGGATCACGCAGGGTCGAAACCGGTCCGGTACCGCTGCCAGCGCCCGTTGGAGCGGCGCCGCAATGAGCCGCGCATCGATCAGCGTTTCCGGCGTCTCCGCTGCCACCGAGAACTGCTCGGCCGCGTCCGGCGCACCCGTCGTCCGTACCGCGCGGGATGCGGCGCGCCCGAGGTCAGCATACGTGTTCTGCAAAATCCGAAAGAGCCACGCTTTGGAGTTGCTGCCCGGCATGAATGTGGCGAACGAGCGCCACGCCCGGAGGTACGTCTCCTGCACCAAGTCCTCGGCAGACTCGGTTCGGCCGGCGAGCCAGACCGCGCGTCGGCGCAGCGCTCCGGTGTGGCGGTCAACGATTTGTTCGAAATCGCCAGCGTCCGCTGGCTCGTTGGCCATTGGCTCCCGCTCCTTCAGCGTACGTCGCCGGAGCATCCATCGGCCGCCAGCGCGATCGACGCGACCGATGGATGCCGGTCATAGTTTCGTCGCAAGCCTAGGACTGGAGACCCTGGGGCCATAGGACCTGCCGAGATACGCATTATTGACCCGTTTGCTGTCTCACCGTCCGCGCAGCCTCGCCGTACGTGAGCCACTGACCGGTCTGCTGGTGGACCAGATAACGAAGGTACCCGGGCAGCGACATGAAATTTGCCTCCGCCGTGAACGGCCTGACCGTGTCGATCTTGGGATCGACCATCTGGGCATGGGCGGCCGGAGCGCCCGCCGTGATGCTGACCGCCAGAGCAAACAGCGCTGTCACAACGTACCGCATGATTCGTTTCTCCTTTTATCTCTCGATCTTTTTTTCTCTCGATCTCGATCTGGCAACCTCACCTTGACACAACCTGGGCGAGTCCGACATCGTCCTTTGGGGTATCCCCGCCACGTCCAATTGGACGATGGCCGAAGCACTATCGCTGCCCTGAATGCGAGACGAATACGCAAAATCGAGGCACAATTCGGGGGCGAGATCGTCTCAGTCTACTGTCTCAAGGACGCTGCGACGCGAGGCCACGCCGAAGCCCGTCCCGCCGGTGGACCCGCGTCCGGCGAAGGATCTACCTCATACCGCGCCCGTGGAGACCGGTGATGCCCCTCCCACCCTATGAGGGGGGGCGATGGGTAGGGCTCGAATTCGCGGGGCGGACCAGCACGCGCGTGTCGCCAACCCGGCGGGTCACGCGGATGGTGTCGAAGTATTCCAGGACGGTCAAGGCATACTTGCGGCTGGTTTTCAACCGATCCCGCAGGACCGCAACCGTGATCTCCCCGTGCGCGGCGATATGGGCCGCGACCTGCGCCTTGATTTCCAGAAGGGTCTCCCCGTGAAAGAGGATCTCCCCGCCGACGTTGACGAGAGCCCCATCATCGAGGAGGGCCTGGAGCATCCGTACCGCGACGGCGTGGTCGCGGACGCTCGCCAGGATCTCGTCCCTGGCGGGGGGGGCGTACCGTCCGCGGCGGAATGCCTCCTCGATCTGCCCGCGCGCCGCCTCTTCTGTGGGCGAGCGGCCTGGGGAGAAATCGACCAGCCGCACGAACCAGTCCTGAATCACGATCCGGCCGGCGACCGCGAGCGTGTCGAGGGCGTGCCCATAGAGCCGGTCGTCGCCCGAGCCGAAGGCCCGGGCCTTCAGCTCGTCACGGGGCATCCCGCGCCTCCAGGGAGTCGCCCCATGGTAGACGGCCAGCGCGCGGAGGATGTCTTCTTCGACCGCCCGCGAGACATCACGGGAGAAGACCCGGCCGCGCAGGTCGATCGCCTGGCCGGCGGCCACCCAGGCGTGCACCTGCGCCACCACATGGTCCCCGCCGGCGCCGACATGCCGCGCGATCGCCTCCACCGTGGTACCGGCGCGACCGGCTGAGACAAGCGCCGCCTTGAGCTGATCCTCAAACTCCGACGCCTCGTCGGCGACCACCGCCGCCGCCGCCGCCGCACCGCGTCGGCGCACCGCGGCGTGTGCGGTGATCACTTCGCCGCCGCCGACCGTGACCATCGGGGAGTATCGCCGCAAGACAAACGGGTCGCCGCGGGCCACAACGGCCGGCCGCTCGAGCCGCACCTGCGCCACTGCAGTGTCTCCGGGGCCGAGTTTGCTGCGATCGAGTAGCCGGAGGCGCCCGATCACCTCATCGGCCCCCACGTAGACGCGGACGCGTTCGTGATGGCCCACCGGGGGCGCGCCCGCAAGCAGCCGGATCCGCGCATCGAACAGCATCGTCGGCGCGAGGCTGCGGGGAGAGACCAAGACATCCCCCCGCGCGATTTCGTCCTTGGTCGCCCCCACGATGTTCAACGCGACCCGCTGACCCGCGACCGCTTCGGTGACCTCCGCGCCGTGGCTCTGCACGTGACGGACACGGAGCTCCCGCCCGGCCGGGAGCAGTTCGAGCGCATCGCCGGTGCGCACCCGCCCGGTCCACAGCGTTCCCGTCACCACCGTTCCAAACCCAGCCATGGTGAAGCTCCGATCGACGGGGATCCGAGTCGGCGCGTCGACCTGCCGCGCGGGCAGCTCGGCGAGCGCCTTCTCGATTGCCGCCACGAGGCGGGGCAGCCCCGCGCCGGTGCGCGCGGAGACGGGGACTACAGGCGCTCCTTCCAGGAAGGTACCGGCAATGAGCGCCCGGATGTCTTCTGTCACCAGGGGCAACCACTCGGGATCGCTCACCAGATCGACTTTGTTGAGGACGACGATCCCGCGGTCCACGTCGAGGAACCGGAGGATATCGAGGTGCTCGCGGGTCTGCGGCATCACTCCCTCGTCTGCGGCGATCACGAGCAGGACGAGATCGATCCCCGTCGCGCCGGCCAGCATGTTCCGGATCAACCGCTCGTGGCCGGGGACATCGACGATCCCGACCCGGCGCCCGCCCGGCAGGTCGAAGTGCGCAAACCCCAGGTCGATCGTCATGCCGCGCCGCTTCTCTTCCTCGAGCCGGTCGGGATCGATGCCGGTGAGGGCCTTGACCAGCGCGCTCTTCCCGTGATCGATGTGGCCGGCGGTACCCACGACGGCATGTCTCGGGGAAGCCGGCGCGGACGCGCGCGCTCCGGGAGATGCCGCAGCGGGGTCATGTGCGGATTGGGGAGAACGACGCGGGGGACTCATCGTTGATCCGGCCCTGCGGCCCCTACCGGTGCGGAGAGTCGGTCCTGCTTCGAAGGACGTCGCCCGCGGCCGCAATCGCGGCCTCCAGAACCGGCAGATCGGCGTCCGACAGGGTCCGGAGATCAACGACCACCCGGTCCTCGGCGATCCGGCAAAACACCGGCGGCCGGTGCTGCCGCAGCGCCCACTCCCAGGCCTCGGGGGAAGCGCTACGCGGGTGAATCGCCACCCCCCAAGACCGTAGTTCGACGCCCGGGAGTGCCCCTCCACCGGCTTCCGCGATCGTCTGCCGCACCTCCACCACGGCCGCCTCCCCGAGGATGGCCCGGAGCCGCCCTCCGAGATCCCGGGCCGACCGCTCGAGCGCCCCGAGATCTGCGCCCAACATCCGCAGCACCGGGATCGATTCCCACGCTCGATCCGGATCCCGGTAGAGGCGCAGGGTCGCCTCGAGCGCCGCGAGATCGAGTTTATCGATGCGGACGGCGCGGGCGATGGGGTGCGACCGGATGCGCCGGAGGGGAGCGTCACGGCCGATGATGAGCCCTGCCTGCGGACCGCCGAGCAGTTTATCTCCGCTGAAGGTCACCACGTCGGCCCCGGATGCAATGGCGTCCTGTGCCGTCGGTTCCGAGGGCATCCCGCGGGCGGTCAGATCCACCAGCGCACCGCTCCCCATGTCGAAGAGGACAGGCACGCCGGCACGGCCGCCCAACGCGGCGAGCTCCCGTACGGGGACTTCGTGGGTGAACCCGCGCATCGCGAAATTGCTGCGGTGCACTTTGACGAGGAGCGCCGTCTCGGGAGTCACCGCGGCTTCGTAGTCGCGCAGGTAGGTCTTGTTCGTCGTCCCGACTTCGACCAAGCGGCACCCGCTCGCCGTCATGATCTCGGGGATCCGAAAGCTCCCGCCGATCTCGACGAGCTCCCCGCGAGACACGATGACCTCGCGTCCGCGGGCCAGAGCAGCGAGCGACAGCAGCACGGCCGCCGCATTATTGTTCACGACGTACGCGGCCTCGGCCCCCGTGAGCTCGCGCAACAAGACGTCTGCGTGCCGCTGGCGCGAGCCGCGGTCCCCCGTGGCCGGATCCACTTCGAGCACCGCGTACCCGGATGCGATCGCCATCGCCTCACGGGCCTCCGCGCACAGGGGTGCGCGGCCCAGGTTGGTGTGGATGATGATGCCGGTGGCGTTGACCGCGCCGCCAAGAGTCGAGGCGGTCCGCCGGACGAGCAGAGCCCGCACCTCGTCGATCAGCTGCTCGACGGTGACTTCAGAAGCCCCCGCCCGGCCTTCGCGGATCGCGGCCCGGGCGGCCGCCACGGCTTCGCGCGTGCATGCAACGATGAGACTCCGCGGATATCCGGCGAGCGCCCCTCCGGCGTCAAGCCCCTGGAGAAGGCGCTCCACCGAAGGAAGCCGCCGGAGCGGGATCGCCTCCATGGCCTCTGTCGGCCCGGCCTACTTGAGGAGGAACCCGAGCCCCAGGCCGACGACGATCACCACGGCGACGACCCAGACGATGCGGAGCAGATCGTAGCTCAGGCGGCGGCCGAGCTCCTCATCGCTCTCGAATTGTCCCCGGCCCAAGGCAGCGGCGCCCGCCGGGGTCGGGCGGAGCCGCGCGCCGCAGGATCGACAGATGATCTTGCCCGCGGGATTCTCAGTCCCGCACTTCGGACATTGCATCGCTCGCCTCCATCTGCGACCTGCCCCGCTGTGGGGATAACGATTCTGGACCCGTCACGTATCCCGCCTCATCTCTCGTGAGTCAGCCGCCGGGCGCGACGCGCGGGAGCTGCGCAGGGCCTCCCAGCGCGCCCGGAGGGTGGGGACCACGTCCGGAGGCATCGGGACGCTGCCGAGAGGAACGCGGGTGGCCAGCCCTCCGCCATGGTAATCCGTTCCGCCGGTCACGACAAGGCCGTGCTGCTCCGCGAGATCGCGGTACTCCGCGACCATCTCCGGAGAGTGGTCGGGATAATAGACCTCGATCCCCGCGAGGCCGTTCGCGATCAGCTGTGGGAGCTGCTGGATCACGGGGCCGCTCGCGGCCCACCCCGGATGCGCCAGGACCGGGACACCATCGTGCTCTGCGATCACCCCGACGGCCTCTTCGGGCGCCAGCTTGGGCCGGGGCACGTAGGCCGGGCCGTGCCGGCCGATCAGGCGCTCGAACGCCTCGCGCGTCGATCCAACCCGGCCCGCCTCGACGAGCGCGCGCGCGACATGGGGGCGGCCGATCGAGGCACCGGCGGCGATCTCGCAGACCCTGGACCACTCAATCGGCGCGCCGAACGCGCGGAGCTTTTGCACCATCTCTTCCGCTCGACGGAGCCGGCCGTCGCGCATGCACCGGAGGAACACCTGCAACGAGGCCCGAGCATAATCGACCCAGTATCCGAGGATATGGACCTCGTGCTCACCAACGTCGGTGTTGATCTCCACCCCCGGGATCACGTCGATCCCACAGGCCCCTCCGGCCTCCAAGGCCTCCGCGAGACCGCCGGTCGTGTCATGGTCGGTCAGCGCGAGGGTGGTGACACGCTGTCCCCGCGCCGCCTCGACGAGGCGCCGCGGGGACAGCAGGCCGTCTGACGCGGTGCTGTGGGTGTGGAGGTCGACCCGAACGATACGAGGCGCCTACCGCGGGGATACGATCAGCTTGATCGCGGTGCGATCCTCGCCGTCGATCTGCACGTCCGCGAACGCCGGCACGCACACCAGATCGAGTCCACTCGGGGCGACATAACCGCGCGCGATCGCGATCGCTTTCACGGCCTGATTGATCGCCGCCGCACCGATCGCCTGCAGTTCTGCAGTTCCTTTTTCCCGAACGACACCGGCCAGCGCACCAGCAACAGCCGTCGGGTTCGATTTGGCAGCGACCTTGAGCACGTCCATTGGAGCGACCTCCTACCGCAGCGGCGACATTCCCGGCCCGGGTGCGGCTGGGGGGCTATTGTCTTCGCGGGGGTCCTGGGGAATCCTTCTCCCGGCCAACGACAGGCGGACGTTCTACGCGCCGAACCGGTTGATCCGTTCGATCGCTCGGGTGCGGCCGGTCTCCCCGTCGATCTCAAGGAGCACCGCGTTCAGTTGCGCCGGACCCTTGGCGACATCGAACCGGGTCGGCAGCAGCGTGAGAAACCGCTGGAGGACTTCCTCGCGGCCCATGCCGATGATCGAATCGCGTGGGCCGGTCATGCCCGCGTCCGTGATGAACGCGGTCCCGCTCGGCAGGATCCGCTCATCCGCGGTCTGCACGTGGGTATGCGTGCCCAGGACTGCGGAGACGCGGCCGTCCAGATACCAGGCCAACGCCGCTTTTTCGGAGGTCGCCTCGGCGTGCATATCGATCACGATCACCGGCGTCTCGCGCCGGAGGACCTCGACCTGTTCCCACCCAATCCGAAACGGCGAGTCGAGGGGTTCCATGAACACCCGCCCCTGCAGGTTGAGGACCGCCACCGCCGGGCCGCCCCGTCCCTTGGAGGGGCGGAACACCCCGCTGCCTCGGCCCGGCGTCCCCGCGGGATAGTTCGCCGGGCGGAGCAACTGCAGCTCGCTGTCCAGCAGGCCCACCACTTCGCGGGCCTGCCAGGTATGATTCCCACCCGTCACGACGTCGACCCCGCAGGCCACGATCTCTTCGAACGTCTCGCGGGTGATCCCGAACCCGCCCGCGGAGTTTTCTCCGTTGGCGATCACCAGGTCCACGGACGATTCCCGCCGCAGATCGGGGAGCACCTGCGCCAGAATCCGCCGGCCCGGCTTCCCGACAATGTCTCCCACGAAGAGAATGTTCACGAGGTCCGCGCTCCTTGATCAGGGCGAGGGGGACGGGTCGACCGACCCATCCCCCCCGCCCATCGGCGTGTCGTTGGTAGCGCCTGCGTTACTTGGCGTAATCGATGGCGCGCGTCTCCCGCAGGACGGTCACCTTGATCTGCCCCGGATACTGGAGTTCTTCTTCGATCTTCTTGGCCATCTCCCGGGCCATCGTCATGGCGTTCTGGTCGTCGATCTCCTGGGGCTTTACCAGGACCCGGATCTCACGGCCCGCTTGAATCGCATACGCCTTGTCCACCCCGGCGAACGACGTCGCGATCCGCTCAAGGTTCTCGAGGCGCTTCATATAGAGTTCAACGGTTTCCTTCCGGGCCCCCGGCCGCGACGCGGAGATCGCATCCGCCGCCGCCACCAGGATCGCCTCGAGGCACGTCGCCTCGGCATCCCCGTGGTGGTAGGCGATCGCGTTGAGGACCTCGGGAGGCTCGTGATACCGGCGGGCGATGTCCATCCCCAGATCGCTGTGGGTGCCCTCCGCCTCGTGCGTGAGCGCCTTGCCGATGTCGTGGAGGATCGCGGCGCGACGAGCCAGTTCCGGATCGGCGCCCAGCTGGGACGCCATCAACCCCGCCAGCAACGCGACCTCGATCGAGTGCTGCAGGAGGTTCTGCCCGTAGCTGAACCGGAAGTTGAGCCGGCCGAGAAGTTTGAGCTCCTCGGGATGGAGCCCATGGACCCCGGCCTCAAACGCGGCGCGCTCGCCGGCTTCCCTGATGCGGGTGTCGATCTCCCCCTGCGCCTTCTCCACCATTTCCTCGATCCGAGCCGGGTGAATCCGGCCGTCCGCCAGCAGTTTCTCGAGGGCCATCTTGGCGACTTCCCGGCGAATAGGATCGAATGAGGAGAGCGTCACCGATTCAGGGGTGTCGTCAATGATCAAATCGACGCCGGTCAGGCTCTCCAGCGCCCGAATATTGCGACCTTCCCGGCCGATGATCCGCCCCTTCATCTCGTCGTTCGGCAGGGGGATCACCGACACCGTGACTTCTGCCGTATGATCTGCCGCGCACCGCTGGATGGCCAGGGCGATAATCTCCCGGGCTTTCCGGTCGGCGATTTCCCGAGCCTCGGTCTCGATCTTCTTGGCGGTCTGCGCCGCGTCGTGTCGAACCTCGGACTCGACCTTCTGAAGCAGTTCCTGACGGGCCTGCTCGGCTGTAAGGCCGGCGATCCGCTCTAGTTCTGTGCGATGGCGCTGCCCGAGTTCCTGAAGCTCTTCCCGTGCCTTGGTGACCTCCTGCTCTCGCTGCGCGAGGCCCTCGTCTCGCTTGTCGACGGCCTCAAGCTTCCGGTCCAAGGTCTCCTCGCGCTGAATCAACCGCCGCTCGAGGCGCTGCACCTCTGCTCGCTGCTCCCGAATCTCCCGTTCGGCGTCCCGTTTGAGTCGAAACGCCTCATCTTTGGCTTCCAGGAGCGCTTCCCGCTTCTTGCTGTCCGCCTCCCTATCCGCCATGCTTCTGGCGTCTTCGAGGATGCGCTGTGCAGCGACCTCGGCCGTTCCTATCTTCGCCTCGCCGGCGAACTTACGCAGAAGGTATCCAAGGAGGAAAGCCGCCAACCCGACAACGCCCGCGATAATGAATGTAACGGCGTTCGTGGTTGTCACCCCCTCCGTATTCAGGTGTGATCTGCCTCGGCCTGCTTACCCCCTTCGTCCCGGCCGTTCTCGGCCGAGATTGGTCATTCCGTGGCCTTCAGTTCATTCTATCGTGATAGCAGACGTGGGTCAAGGCAGCCCGAACGGGGCTGCAGACGTCGTCGTGACATTGGTCGTGCTATACTTTGGGACGATGTCGGGACCTGACCCGATGATGCCGTCCATGAAAAACCGAGTCCTCAGCCGGCTGCAGCCCCGGTGGGTCTGGATCGTCGCCGGTATCCTGCTGGCCGCGGCCGGGGTCGCCGCCGTCGTCTGGGCAAGGGTCGGGAACCCCGCGCTCCAGGGGGCCGTCGTCACCCCCCCCGCGCCTACCTACGACTTCAGCCTCCACGATTCCGACAACAAGATCGTCCGGTTGAGTGCCTTACGAGGCAAGGCGGTCGTCCTGACGTTCTTGTACACGCACTGTCCCGACGTCTGCCCGCTCACCGCGGAGAAACTTCACGAGACCTACCGGCAGCTCGGGGCGACGGCGAATCGGGTCGCGCTCCTGGCCGTGAGTGTGGATCCCAAAGGCGACACCCCGGAGGCGGTCCGGACCTTCCTCACCACCCACCATGTGACCGGGGAGCTCTCGTACCTCACCGGGTCGTATGCTGAGCTCAAGCGTGTGTGGAGCTACTATTATGTCAGTTCTAACGCGAAGGACACGCCTCCAAAAACGGTCGACCTGGTGGACCACACATCTGTCGTGTACGTCATCGACCCGAGTGGCAACCTCCGAGTGTTCCTCCCCGGGAACTTCGACCCCAAAGATCTCACCACCGACCTCAAGATCCTCGCCAGCGAACCCGCCAGGTAACGGCCCCGCGCGCCCGGCTCACCCCCCAGGGATCGCGGGAGCCGAGGACAAGGGGGGCGATGACAGAGGGGCCGGGGCGGGAACCTCCCCGAGGATGATCAACCGGTCGGCATACTGGTGATACTGGCCCCGACAGGTCAGCAGGAAGACCTGCCGGCCCCTGGCCCACTGGCGGAGGAACCCCATGGCCGCACGCTCGCGGTGCTCGTCATACGCCAGGAATGGATCGTCAAGGAACAGCGGAGGGCGGTGGTTGGTGCACAGCACATCGACCAGGGCCAGCCGGAGCGCCAAATAACACTGATCCACCGCCCCACTCCCGATCTCCCGGGACGCCACTTCAGCCCACTCCTTGGGCGGCCCGATCCAGACGCGAGGCGCGAGGGTATGCTCGTCCACGGCGACCCGCTCGTACACACCTCCCGATAGTTCTCGCAGGTAGCGGCCTGCCTGGTCCTCCAACAAGGCCTTCCCCGGAACGATGGTGCCCCGGTGCGCCTCAAACAGCACGGCTCGCGTCAATTTGAGGACGTCGCCGAATCGCTGGTGCCAGGCCAACCGCGCGCGGGTCTCGGTGATCTCCTCCTCGGCGCGGGCGAGATCCTCGTGCGGCGATCGCCCGCTGAGCCGGCCCTCGAGCCTGTGCAAGGCGCCGATCGCGTCTGTGAGCCGGGCCTTCCGAGCCGCGGCCTCGGCCTGAAGTCGTTGGAAGCCCGCCGGCTGAAGTTGCCGGAGCACGAGATCGGGCTCCTCGCGCTGGGCCCGGATCATGCCGAGATCCAGCAAGATCCCTTCGTGCTCCTCTGCGATCTCCTCGCGGATCCGTCCGCCGAGCAATACGGAAAGGAGATTGCGCGCGACCGCACGCCGGAGGTGGGCGCGTTCCCGACGGTCCGACAGGTCGACGGCCGCTTCTATCGAAGGGACCCCCAACGCTTCGAGCTGTCGCCGTACCTCCTCGGCGGCGGCCTCCGCGGCGGCGCGATGCTCCTCGGCCTGGCGGATCCGCGCCTGACGTTCCGCGTGCACAATCGCCTCGTGGGCCGCCCGCCCGGCCTGCCGGCCTCGCGCGGCCATGACCGCTCCTCCGAGGGCGAGCGCGCCGCCCAGGAGGACGATGCCCCATAAGGTCCTGCCGGCGCCGAGGAGCGCCGCGCCGGCCACTCCAATGGACAAGGCGAGGACTCCCAGCCCACCGGGGCCAAATGCGAGCAGACGACCCAGGGCCGAACCCGA
The DNA here is from genome assembly GCA_035703895.1 of bacterium. Lineage (NCBI taxonomy): Bacteria > bacterium. The sequence continues at coordinate 11,423 of DASSXJ010000081.1, forward strand.
GGCCGCCGGACCGACCCCCCCCAACCAAAGATCCGGTCCCGGCCCGCCGGGGGGGGGTTCGAGAAGCCGGACGCGGGTCTCGGCGTCCCGGAGCCGGCGCAGCGTCTTCGGATCGATGGGCGAGAGGCTCAACGCCTCGTCCCCGTCGGCGGCTTCGACCTCGCGCACCGCCCGCTCGACGCGGTCGCGGAGCGATTCCAACTCCTTGGCCCGGGCGCTCGTCTGTTTCCATTGGGTCTCGAGCTCCAGCAGCCGCCGGTTCGCCTTCAAGAGTTCCTCGTCGTCGCGAACCTGCTGCTCCAACCCGGCGATCTGGACCACCAAGCGATCGCGCTCAGCGGCCGCGCGTTCGATCGCCTCCACTTCACGCGACAGCCGGTGCTGTTCGGCGGACAACAGCGCGAGACGGTCTTGGTCGGCCTTGAGCGGGCCGGGAGCCTTCGCCGGCCGCTGGAGCCCCACTTCCATCCGGCGAATCCGCTCGTCCAACGCGTTGAGGACGCGCGCCGCGTCGGCGTCGCCACCGGTCACGATCCGGGCCAGGCGCGTCCCGATCTCCTGTTGCTCCTTTTGGACCCCGGCGAGGTCCCACTGGCTGATATGCACCGTGGCGCGGAAGAGGCTGAGGCTGGTGACGCCGAGGAGTTCGCCGATCCGCTGCTCGACGTGCTTGGGATCTTCGATCGCCCCCTCCACGGTCTCGAGCACGACCTTCCGGCCTCCGAGGTCCTTGCGGAGCCGGTAGGGGCGGTCCCCGGCATCGAACTCCACCGTAATCTCGCCCGGATCCCCCTCCCCCCAGGTCCCGTAGGTTTTGGCGTCGGAGGGTCTGACCGGGTACAGGACGGCCGAAAACGCCAGGTGAAGCGTAGATTTGCCCGCGTCGTTCCGGCCGTGAATCACGTTCAGGCCGGGGCCGCATTCCAGCATCTGATCCAGCAGCTTTTTGAATCGGCGAATCCGAATCCGGCGGATGATCACGACAGCAGCTCCTTGCCTTGGAGCAGGGCCACGCCCCAATGCAACGCGTCCTCGGCGATCCCCCGCGCCTCCCCCTCTCGCCCCGCGATCTCCTCCTGCATCAACCGAACGAACCGGCCGAGCACGGTATTTTCGGGAAACTGCGCGGGATCGATCACATCCGGCCGCAGGTGCGACTCGTCTCGGATCTCGAGGCGGAAGAACTCGCCGGCGAGGTCTTCCCGTAACCGTTCGGCGCTCACGCGATCGGCGAGGGACGAGAGTCCCGTGAGCACCACGGTCAGGGCGAGATCTGGATCCGCCTCAGCGCGGATCATCCGGGCAACCCCCTCGGGACCCCCCAGGGTCGCGATGTCGCGATCGAGACGCCGTCCGAATCGGCGACCGATGCGTGTCCGTGCGACATCGACCTTCCCGGGAGCGTCCAGCGTCACCAGACAGACGTTCCCGGAGTCCGGTTCATCGAGATCGATCATCTCGGGGGCGCCGCTGTACCACGCCGACACGCCTCCGCAGCTGACGTCGCGGGCGGAATGCCAGTCGCCGAGGGCCACGTAATCCACCGCGCTCCGTTGAATCTCCTCGCGGGTGATCTGGCCGAACTGTACCGGCACGTCGGGCCGCTGCACGCTGCCATGCGCGAGCGCGACGACAAATCGCGTGGACCGCGCCACCGGGAGCCCATCGAGGGGACTCTCCGCCGAGAGGTGCCGCAGACATGAGCGGCCGACGACCGTGAGGTCGAGGTCGGGGAACACGCGGGCCTCGAGGGCGGGGCCGAAGACCGTGACGGAGGGCGCAGCGGCGGCCAAGTCGCGCCACACCCCCGCGCTCCCGTCCGCGAGCGGATCGTGATTCCCCGCAATCGCGCAGGCGGAGATCCGAGCGTCTCCGAGGCGCCGGAGCTCCTGCGCGGCAAACCCAAGATGCGCCCTCGCCGCGGGCACCGAGTCGAACAGGTCTCCGGCGATCAGCATCACGTCCACCTGCTCGGCGATCGCGAGTGTCACGACGCGGGCAAATGTCGCTTCGAGCTGCCGGCGCTGTTCGCGCCCGCGATCACCCAGCACCCGAAACGTCGCGCCCAGGTGGACGTCTGCGGTATGCAGGAGACGCACGCTCATTCGGCCGTCGCCGTGTACGGGCAAATTTGATTGAAGGCGCAGTACGGACACGCCCGATAGGGATCGGGCGTGGCGATGAAGTGCTGCGAGCGGATCCCCTCCGCGGCGTGCAGAATCATCTCCCGGGTCCGGGTCAGCTCGGCATCGGTCTTGCGGGCCCGCCCCACGAGGACTTGGTGGCCGAGGAAATGCAGCTCGACCCGGTCCGGAAGCCGCCCGAACACCTCCTTGTACGCCAGCGTATAGATCGCCAGCTGCTCGCTGTCCTTGGCGCGGCGGTCGGCATCCTGCTGGGTCCGGACGTCGGTGCTCTTGAAGTCGATGATCACGACCTCTCCCCCCCGGACATCGACGCGGTCCCAGCGGCCCCTCAGAATCGTCGCCCCGACGTGGAACCGGAACTCACGCTCCACGAACGTCGGCACGGTCCCGCTGGCCTCCTGGTACTCGAAGAACCGCCGGAGCGCGTCGCGACCGGCCTCCATGCGCTGATCCTCGTGCTCGCGGCTCAAGAACCCCTCGTTCACCCACGACCGCTCAAAGTGGGCGATCAAATCCTCGGCCGCCACAGGCTGGCGGCGCGCACGGCGGCGGTTGTATTCCTGCACCGCCTCGTGAAGCGCCGCCCCGTAGACGACCCGGTGGTCCCGCATCACCGGCACGCGCAGAATATGGATGTACTTGTACTTGAGGGGGCACGTCGAGTAATCGTCCACCTGCCGGAAGGACAGCGGCACGACCGCGTCGCCGGAGGGGACCAACAGGATCTGCGGATGCAGATCGACCGGCGGGGCGTGGCGTTCCACCGCCTGCACGACAGACGCCCGGAACGTCTCCGGGTCCGCCCGCGGAAGATCGAGCGCCTCGAGCACGAACCGGCTCACCTTTCTCGGCCGCGCGCCGCCGTAGTCCCGTGCGCTGGTGAGGTAGAGATCGCGTTTGGCGCGGGTCATCCCCACATAAAACAGCCGGCGCTCCTCCTGCAGATGAAAATCTCCAGAGGGGAGAAGATCCTTCATCAGGGCGTCTGGAAGCGGGATCGGATCCCCCCGCGCTCTCGAGGGAAATCGGTCCGAGACGAGGCCGACCATGAAGACGACGGGGAACTCCAACCCCTTGGCCTTGTGGATCGTGAGGATATGCACGGCGTCCGCGTCGGTCTCAAACTCTGCCGCGGGCGGGTCATCCCCTGCGTCGATGAGGAGGTCCAGGTATTGGACGAACCCCGGCACCCGATCCACGCGGACGATCTCCCCGTACCGCGCCACAAGGTCGAAGAATTTCGCGATGTTCGCGACCTTTTGCTCGTCCTCGGGACGGCCCCCGGCCGCCAACCGGCCCACGTATCCGGTGCGGGTGACCAGGTACTCGTAGAGGACCCGCCCCGTCCCGTGCCGCGAGGCCAGCTGCGTCATCGCGTCGAGATCCTCGACCAGCTTGCCGATCGCGGCCCGGCCCTCAGGGGACACCTCGATCTCCACGATCGCGGCGAGGTGCCGGTAGACATGGCTCAAGGACCGGTTCTTCCGATGCGCGTAAGCCATGCACGATGCGAGATCCTGGGCGGGCACGTCGTAGAACGGCGCCGTGCTCAGCAGGTACAGGGAGAGACTGTCATGCGGATTGGCGAGGCACCGCAGCGCGGCAATGACGAGCCTGATCTCCTCCCGGTCGTACAGGCCGCGGCTTCCGGAGAACGTCAACGGGATACCCCGCATGTTGAGCGCACGCAGGAACGGATCCGCATCGCGGTTCGCTCGAACCAAGATGGCCACGTCGCCGTAACGCCACTGGCCCTCGGCGCCACGCTGCGCGATCCGGTCGGCCACGCCGTCGGCTTCGCTGCTCAGCGTGTCAAAGTGCAGGTGGCGCGGGACCGCCCCCACGCCGGCGGAGGCCCGCAGGCGTTTGTCGATGTTGTGGCGGACCTCCAGGCGATCAGGATCGTTGTGCCGGATCAGCCGGTACGCGCTGTCCAAGATGAACTGCGTCGACCGGTAGTTGTGCGTGAGCACGACCGTCCGCGCCTCAGGGTAGGTCTCCGTGAAATAGGTGATGTTGCTGTAGGACGCCCCCCGCCAGCGGTAGATTGCCTGGTCATCATCAGCCACCACCGTGAGGCACCGCCGCCCCTCGGCGAGCAACTTCACGAGCTCGAACTGCGCGTAGTTGGTATCCTGAAACTCGTCGACGAGGACGTATTGGAACTGTTCTCGGTAACGCTCGAGCACCGTGGGGTGGTCCCGCAAGAGCCTCAGGGTCAGGGTGATGAGATCCCCGAAGTCCAGGCGGCTCTCGCGCGAGAGGAGCTGTTGATACGCACGATACGCGGCCGCGAGTTCGCGCTGCTGGCGCGCATACTCAGCCTGTGCGGGGAGGCCCGGCGCCGTCTCCGCGCCCACTTGGTCCGCGTAGGCGGCGTACGCCTCCGGGGTCACGTCCTCGTCTTTGGCCCGGCTGAACAGCGCGACCAGGGCGGCGAGGTGGCGGGTCGGGTCGCCCAACGGGCGAAAGTAATCGAGGGGCAATTCGAAGAGCCGCTCGCGGAGGAAGATGATCTGTTCGGCCTTTGTCAGGACGCGAAAATCAGGGGAGAGCCCCAGGTGCACGGCGTTCTCGCGCAGGACCCGGTCACCAAACGCGTGGAACGTGCTGATCCAGGCCTGGGTGAATCCGTACGGGACCAGGCGATCGACCCGTTCCTCCATCTCCGCCGCCGCGCGGTCCGTGAAGGTCAGCGCGAGGATCTGCTCCGGTCGGGTGCGCCGCGTCGTGATCAGGTGCGCGATCCGGCGCGTGATCACGGTCGTCTTCCCGGTCCCCGCTCCCGCCACGATCAACAGCGGCCCTTCTGCGTGCGTCACCGCGGTCAATTGATCGCCCGTCAGCCCCTCGAGCAGGACGTCCGCAATGGACGGCGCCGCATCGATCGTGGGCGTCGGGGCGAGATTCGCCCCCGAGCCCCCGTCGTCCGACCCGGGGAGGGCCAGCACGAGCTGATCGTGCCGTACCCGACCTCCCCTGCGATCAGCCATTGAGCTCCTCCAGATCCTCCGCCCTCCCAAGCGTCCTGAGGACCCGCACGATCGTCCCCGCCGCGTATCCGCGGCGCTCTAACAGCGCCGCGATCCGCCGTGTCCGCCTCGCCGGCGTGAGATAGCGGTAGCCGCTGAGGCGTCCCCGGATGAGCGTGAGTGCAGATCGTTCCTCGGTCTGGGAGATGCCGCCGTCATCGCGAACGGACTCCTTGAGGGCATGATCGATGATGGCCGGAGTCACTCCTCGTTGTCGAAGCTCCCAACGGATGCGCCGCGCCCCGTAGGGACGCGCGGCCATCCGGCGGCTGATCCATGCGCGGGCAAATGTCAGGTCGTCCAAGAGTTGGTCGTGCACGAGGCCGGCGATCACCGCTCGGACCGTCGTCTCCGGCACGCGGTCCCGGGCTAGCCGTTCCCGGATCTCCCACGCGCTCCTGGGTCTCGCAGCCAAAAGACGAAGGGCCCGCTCCCGGGCCCGAAAGTACACGTCGCGCGCCAGGAGGCGCCCGATCACGCGCGGGTCAACCGGTTCGCCCGGCTCCAATCGGTGCCGCGCCACTTGCTCGACGTCGACCCACAACTGGCGGCCGTCATCGAGCACGACGCGGCGCCACTCGCCGCCCCCGCGCAGATGCTCCGATCCGGTCTTCGACCGTGACGATCCCGGGGCGCGGATCTCCGTGATCAGCGGCATCCGCGGGGCGGGATGGTGGCGCCGGCCCTCATCGCGCCGTCCGGGCGGGTGCCCCCTTCGGCACCGGTGCGCCGGAGCGGGCGTCCCGCGGGAGCGGCCCGTTCTCCCCGCCGACGGGAGCCGGATGCGCCTCCGTCTCCACCGGCCGCGTGGGCCGCGCGATCCCCAGTTTCTCCCGGGTCCGCACCTCGATCTCGTGGGTCAGCTCGGGGTTGTTCTCGAGAAACTCCCGCGCGTTGTCGCGACCCTGGCCGAGGCGCATGTCTTTGTACGCGAACCATGTGCCCGTCCGGGTCACAAGGTTATGCACCGTTGCCAGATCGAGGAGGCTTCCCGCCTTGCTGATCCCGCGCGGGAAGATGATGTCCGCCTCAGCATCGCGGAAGGGCGCGGCGAGCTTGTTCTTGACGACCTTGACCCGGACTCGCTGCCCGATCGCCTGGTCGCCCGACTTGAGCGTTTCGGTGCGGCGAATCTCCATCCGGACCGAGGCATAAAACTTCAACGCCCGTCCGCCCGTGGTCACTTCGGGGTTGCCGAACATGATCCCGACCTTCTCCCGAATCTGATTGATGAAGATCACCGTGGTCCGGGACTTGCTGATCGCCCCCACGAGCTTCCGCAAGGCCTGTGACATCAGCCGAGCCTGCAGGCCCACGTGGGCGTCCCCCATATCCCCTTCCAGTTCGGCGCGGGGCACCAGCGCGGCCACCGAGTCGACGACGATCACGTCGATCGCGCCGGACCGGACCAGCATCTCGGCGATCTCCAGCGCTTGCTCGCCTGAGTCCGGCTGCGAGATCAGGAGGTTGTCGATGTCGACGCCGACGTTCCGCGCATACTCGGTGTTGAGCGCATGCTCGGCGTCGATGAACGCCGCCACGCCCCCCTCTCGCTGCGCCTCGGCGATGATATGGTATCCAAGCGTGGTCTTTCCCGAGGCTTCCGGCCCATAGATCTCCACAACACGGCCGCGGGGCACGCCTCCCACCCCAAGGGCCGCATCGAGCGCAATCACCCCTGTGGGGATGACCTCGACATGCAACTTAGCCTGATTCTCGCCAAGTTTCATGATCGACCCTTTGCCGAACTGTCGTTCGATCTGTGTGAGAGCCAAGTCCAGGGCGCGCTGCCGTTCGTTCATCGTGGAATCCTCCCCTGTATCAAAGCGCCACGCCAACCCGCATGTGCCGTACCGTCCTGATGTGCCAGACTATACCAAACACTTGTTCGCTTGTCAACCGACCGTGTGAATTACGATGCTTCACCGAGCCGCACTTCCTCGACGGACCGATAGATCGAGCCGGCCGGGTTGAGGGTGCTCTCCATCACAAGGATCGCGTCCACCGTTTGAGTCCCTACCACCATTCCATGTAGACGACGCAGCGGACCGGAGAGATCGGGCATAGGCCCTTCCTGTTTCGCCCGGGCGATCGTGAGGTGCGGCCGAAACGCGCGGCTGTCCCTGGGGAACTCCACCCGGTGGAGCGTGACGTCCAGGTCGCTGGCCAGCTCGCTGAGCCGATCGACTCCCTGTGCCACTCCGACCCACACCACCTGCGGCCTCTTCGGCGACGGAAACGCCCCCATGCCGCCGAGGGTGATAGGAAATGGCATCGCTCGTCCGGCGACCTCCCGCGCGGCGCCGATCACCCGGTCGACGTGCTCCTCCGCGATCTCACCAAGGAACTTCAGGGTGAGGTGAAGGTTCCCTGTAGGCACCCACCGGAAGGCGGCGGCCGAGTTCAAACGCTGCGGCAACTCGGCGACCGTCTTGCGGAGGGCTGCCTCCAACGCCACCGCGACGAAGACGCGCATCTCCCCGCCCGGATCACCGCAGCAGATGCAGCCGGATCATGTCGAGCGCGGTCTGCGTTGCAAGATACTTGACGCCCGCCCGGCCGGGCTCAGTCCCAAACCGCACCTCACGCACGTCCGTACCCTTCGCGTGCGCGAGCGCGATATAGACGAGGCCGATGGGCTTCTCGGGCGTCGCCCCCGTGGGGCCCGCGATCCCGGTCGTCGCGACGCCGAGGTCCGTCCCGGCCTGGGTCCGGACCGCCTCGGCCATCATCCGGGCCGTCTCCGCGCTCACCGCTCCATACTGCTCCAGGATCGCCTCCGGGACCCCAAGCCACCGGTGCTTCGCGGCGTTGCTGTAGGTGATCATCCCTCCGTCCAGGTAGGCGGACGCTCCGGGGGGACCGGTCAGGCGATGCCCGAGCAGCCCCCCCGTACACGATTCGGCCACCGCGATCGAGGTCCGGGACGTGGTCAGGGCCTGCGCGACGACTTCCTCAAGCGTCGCTTCGCCGATCGCGTACACCGCGCGGCCCAGACGCTCCCGGATCGCAGCCTCGGTGCGCTCGAGAAGTGGCTCCACCTCGGCATCCGTGCCGCGCGCGGTCAGCCGGACGTGACACTCACCCGTATGTGCGTATGGCGCGATCGTAGGATTGGTGCCGCTCCGCATCAAGTCGCGCAGGCGGTCCTCAACCACAGACTCCCCGAGGCCGGCGATACGCATCACGCGGGAGCGGATCACCTCACGGCCGGCCAACCCACGGACGCGCAGGTACGGGGCGACGGTATCCTCGACCATGCCTTTCATCTCCCGAGGGACCCCGGGGGTGAAAATGAGGGTCTTGTCCTGTTGCTCGATGATCACCCCCGGCGCGCTGCCTCGTGGGTTTGGGATCATGCGGGCCCCCCGGGGGAGCATCGCCTGTTTCTCCTGCTGCTTGCCGAGCGGCCGGTTGCGCTTCCGGAAAAACTCCTGGACATGGGCCCAGGCCTCTTCGTGCCGCTCAAGCGGCAATCCAAGTGCTTCTGCGACCGCCGCCACAGTCAGGTCGTCGTCGGTCGGGCCGAGGCCCCCTGTTGAGAGAATGAGATCGGCCCGGGTCAGGGCGTGGAGGAACACGTCCTGCACCCGACGCACGTTGTCGCCAACGGTCGAGCGGAAATACACCGCGATGCCCAGGTCGGCGAGGACGGTGCACAGGTAGGTCGCGTTGGTATCGACGATCTGCCCGAGGAGATGCTCGGTACCGACCGAGATGATCTCGGCCCTGGTCAACTCCGCCGGCCTACCGGGAAGCGGCTCCGTCACGGCGGCGGTGGCCCCGCGGAGAATGTGTGCTCGTACACCTGTCCCGACGCTCCCAACCGCCCGAGGGACTTGCCGTTCAACGAGAGATCGACGGCGCCGGCGTTCCCCACTTTCACTGTCAAGGAGCGCTTGGCCTCCCAGACCTGCTTGTCGCCCGCGTTCACGAACCCCTCAAACACGGTCGTCCCATCGGCGACCGTGCGTACCCACGAATGCCCCGACGCCGCGACGGCAACGTGCAACGGGCCGGCGGTAGGTGAGGACGGCGGGGCCGGTGGGGATCCCGGCACCTTCCCGGGCGTTGGAGGGGTCGTCCCTCCCGTCGGGCCGGGCCCCGGGGGCGTTCCCGGTTTAGGGGGGATGGGAGCCGCTCCCGGCACCGCAGCAGGGCTGGGAGCCGCGGGAGGTTTCACAGGGATTACGGGAGCGCCGCTCGGGGTCGGAACCGGAGGCGCGGCAGCAGGCGGTTTCGGTGGCGCGACGCGCGGGGCGACCGGAGAAGCACGAGGTGCCGGCAGCGTCGATTTCGGCGCACTAGGCGCACTAGAAGTGAGCGGGGTTGATGGCTTCGACGGTCCCTGAGAAGACGCAGGAGTCTCCGCAAACTGGCGGATCTGCCCATAGAGGACGACACCGAGGGCCACGACGCCCAACCCTCCCAACAGGGCCACGCCGACAAGCACCCGCCGCGTCGGGGACAGCCGGATCGCGGGCGTGATTCGCACCTCAACAGGAGACTCCCGGTGCAAGATCGTTCCTGCCTTCGTGCCAACGCTCGGACCCGGGTACAGCTCGAGGAGCTCCGCTTGTGGAATACCGAGATACGTGGCATACGTCCGCAGAAATCCCCGCACATACGCGGGGCCGGGGAGGACGTCGAAGGTTTCCTGTTCAAGCGCCACAAGGAACGAGCGCCGAATCCGGGTGACGTTCTCGATTTCTTCGAGCGACAGGCCGAGCGCCTGCCTGGCGCTCCGCAATCGCTCGCCGATCCCCGTCGATACCATTCCTCACGGGAGTTCTTGCACCGGCGCGGACATTCCTGCGAACTCCGATGGAACTCCGCGTCCGGCCATGCACCGCAGCGCGGAGCCTGCCAAACGTATGTCGTTATCCTGCCTAAATCCGTGCATGTAATTAAGGAAGGTTGACCCGGGGGGACGTCCTACGGGTACGCCCCGGAGCCTTGCTATGGGACGTGCGATGACGAGGAGCGAAGGCGGATATTCCGTCGTCCAATTTCTGATCGTGCTGGCGCTCGCCGGGATCCTGCTCACCGGCGCCGTCTCGAGCATCGGGAAGGCCATATCCCGCGAGTACCTCGATGGGTGGACGCGCACGATGACTTTCGATATCGCCGCGGGGCGGCAGGCGGCGATCACCCAGCGCGCGACGATCACGGTCACCCTCTCGCCATCGTCATATCTCGTCGCCAATGGGTCTACCGCGCTCAAGTACGCGTCGCTCCCACTGGATCTGTCGATCACGACGACATGCACGGCGAGCATCTGCTCCTTCGACCGGCGAGGCGTCCCGCTCGTCACCGGGACGATCACGCTGACGAGCGCGCGGACGGGGCTGAGCCACGTCATCACGATCAAGGCCAACACCGGGAGGGTTTCTTACCAGTGAGACGGCGGTGGCCCCGCGGCCGGGGCGCGCGCGGGTTCACGATGATCGAGACGATCGTGTCGACGGCCCTGCTGGGCGTCGTGGCGCTCACGGTCCTCGGCGGCCTGCTCTTCGGCATGACGCAGGCCCACAGCGGTCTCAACCGGGCGGGGGCGGCGGCGTGGTCACAGGCCGAGATCGACTTTCTGCGGGTCCAAGGGTACACGAACCTCGCGACAGGGTCTCGGACCCTCACGCAGACGACCGGGTACACGACGTACGGCAGCATCTCCGAACCCACGATCCCGGCCGGGTTCGACCATGCGGTGATCACGGTCACCTCCGTGACCGGGGTGTCTCTGAAGCAGGCGGCGGTGACCCTTTACCAATCACCGTCATCTGTCTACGCCAAGCTCAGCATCTATGTCGCCAATTATACGCAGCCCTCGCCCTAGCGGGCTTGTGCTCTCCCTCTCCGCCCCGGCGAGCACGGCGACCGGGGGCCCGATGCGTGAGCGGGGGCTCACGGTGCTCGAGGTCCTCGTCGGGATCGCCATTATGGCCGTGGTCGGTGGGGCGATCTCGATCCTGGTGGGCAGCGCGCTCCAGGCCAAGATGATCTCGTCGGTGCGATCGAGCGACACGGAAACCGCTCGGTCGACGCTCGAGTGGATGACGGAACGGATCCGGAACGCCGGGCTCAATCTCCAACCGAGCGGTCAGACCCAGCTGCGCTGCAAGGACATGGTGGTGGCCCAGGACCTGAGCCTCCTCCCCACCACCACGAGCCTCTACATCAGCGGCGACATGCTCAACACGGTCGCCGTCCCCCCGTACCCGGATGTGACGATCGGGTACTATCTGGGATCCGATCCCGTCACCAACGCCACGGTGGTCATGGAGTACAATCAGGCGTGCACCGGCGGGTCGACATCTGTGGCGACGAACTCAACGCCCCTCTCGAGCCCAAAGCTGACCATCCTGAGCCTGTCGTTTCAGTACTTCGACACCACAGGCGCGACGGTGACGAACCTGACCAGCGCCACGGCGATCCGGACGATCCGCATCATCAGCGTCTCGCTGACGGTGCAGGGCTCGGAGGGAAGGTCGGGCGTGCAGACGCAGACCCTGAAGCGGTACGTGCTATTGCGGAATCCGGAGCCGAATGCGAACAACTGGCTGGACCAAAATGAGAACTTCTAAGTCCCGGGGGACCGCGTCGCGTCCGGCGGCTGCGGCAGGATGGGGGCAGCGCGGCGCGATCATGATGTTCGTCCTCCTGGTGATGCTCCTGGTGGCCGCGGTCACGCTGAGCGTGATGAACCT
>DASSXJ010000082.1 GCA_035703895.1 bacterium
CGAGATCGTCACGGTGTCTTCCCAGGTCGAATACATCGGCCGCACGTCGCTTGAACTCGGAGTGGAGGTGTACTCTGAGCATCCGCGCAGCGGCGTACGCCGCAGGACGACCTCATCGCATCTGGCGTTTATCGGGCTCGACGAACACGAGCGCCCCCGTCCGGTGGGGGTGGTGATCACCCCCGCATCCGACGCCGAGGCGGCCATGCACGCGGCGGCCGCCGCGCGAAAAGCCGACCGGACCGCCCGGGCCCGCATCGCGGGGTCCGCCGGCCTGCCCGCGATTCTGGAACACGGACCCGTCCACCGCGCCGTCCAGTTGAGCCGCCTGATCATGCCGGAGGACGCCCTGAGCGGCACCTTGATGTTCGCCGGCAAGCTCCTGGCTATGCTCGACGAGATCGCCGGCATTTCCGCCATCCGGTACTGTCACCTGCCGACCGTGACCGCATCGCTCGATACCGTCTATTTCACGCACCCGCTGCGGGTGGGGCAGGTCGCCGATGTGCGGGCGACGCTGACGCATGTTGGGCGTTCCTCACTGGAGGTGGGCGTGCTGGTGGAGAGCGAGGAGCCGTGGACGGGGCAGCGCCATCACACGTGCACCGCGTTCCTGACGATGGTGCATCTGGATGCGAATGGCCGGCCTGCGCCCGTCCCCGCGTTCACCCCCGACACCCCGGAGGAGCGCCGTCTGTGGCAGCAGGCCGAAGCCCGCCGGGCCCAGCGAAAGCTGCGGATCGCCCGGCTTCGCGCCTCGAGCCGTCGAGATGTCTGACGATATCCTGCAACGGGTCATTCATGTGATGCTCTGGTCCATCGCCCCATTTATCGAGCTCCGCATCGCCATCCCCTATGGGATCACCAAGGGACTGCATCCCCTTGTCGCCATCGCCGCCGCGGTCGCGGCCACGTGGGTGGTGATCGTGCCGGTGTTCCTCGTGATGGACCTCTTCTATGAACGCTTCATCTCGCGGATCCCCTTGGTCCGGCACTTTGTTGAGGAGGTCCGCAAACGCGGCCGGAAATATGTGGAACGATGGGGGGTCGTCGGGGTGGGCGTCTACGTCAGCCTGCCGCTGCCGGGACCCGGCGTCTATTCGGGGACCGTGCTGGCCTGGCTCTTCGGGTTGCCGCGGCGCCAGGCGATCATCTCGCTCGCGCTCGGGATCCTGGTCAGCGCGATCCTCGTGGCGGGGATCAGCACTCCCGTGATTGCGCTCATTCGCAAACTCATGCAGTCGGTCGAGCACTGAGCACCGCGGGCCAGCCCAGGGGGTGATCGATGGAAACGGTCGGGCACCACTATATCGTGGAAGGGTCCGGGTGCAACCCCGAGGTGATCAGCCGCGTGGAAGAGGTCGAGCAAATCATGGTGCGAGCCGCCGAGGTCGCCAACGTGCAGGTGTGGGCGATCTCGTTTCATCGGTTTAGCCCCAACGGCGTGAGCGGGGTGGTCGTGATCTCGGAGTCCCACCTCTCGGTGCACACGTGGCCCGAGGATGGGTATGTCGCGCTCGACATCTACACCTGCGGCGAGGCGGCCAAGCCCGAGGCGGCGGTCCAGTACGCGCTCAAAGCCTTCGGGGCCGGGAACATGCACATCACCGAGGTCACGCGGGGTCTGGACGAGAAGGACAAGGTCTTCTTCCACAGCATGATCACGTGGGAGGAGACGATCCCGGACAACATCCTCAACCACAAGCCGCGCCGCCGGCGCCGGGTCACCAGGCGGAGGCGGACGTCCCTCGCCGCCCGAGGGTCGTAAGCGGGGAGGCTCACAGGAGTCCGCGCCGGATCGCCACGACGGTGGCGTGCGCGCGATTGTCGACCCCCAGTTTGTTCATCGCCGAGGTGACGTGAGATTTCACCGTGCGTTCAGCGATCGCGAGCGCGGCGCCGATCTGTTTGTTGGGCAGGCCCTCGGCGATGAGGCGCAGGACGGCCTGCTCGCGGTCGCTGAGGACCGAGGGCGATCGTGCCTCGCCGGTCGCGGCAGCCCGATCCGGCCCGGTGCGCGTCAGCGGCTCGAGCGCGGCCTGCGCGAGGTCGACCGCCCCGTCCGCCGACAGCGCGTGCCCCTCCGCCACCGCCGTGCGGTACGCCGAGTCCCCCATCTGCTGGCGTGCGCGGGCGGTGATCTCCTCTCGTGCCTCTCGAACCGCGGGTCCAAAGACAATAACGTCACCCGTCCACTCGCTCCACCCCTCCAGCGCGGTCAGCAGGCGGACGGCCTGGTCGAGGTCGCCGCGGTGCGCGCTCACCAACGCGGCGGTCGTCACCGCAAACCACGGGGCGCGCGACTGAGCCGTCTCACGTGCGGACGTCAGCGCCGCGATTGCCATCACGGCGGCTCCTACGTCATCCCGCCGCTTCAGCTTGACGAGGGCGAGAATGCTCATCGCGACCACCGCCAGGCGCCTGTTTCCCACCGTGCGGCAGAGGTCCAGGCCTTCTGTGAGGGTGGCCTCGGCCCGGTCGAGATCTCCAAGACGCATACACGCCAACCCCAACCTGACCACCGTTAGAGCCTGCCCCCGGAGATCCTGGAGCTCTCGGCACAGGGCGAGGCTCCGCTCCTGCAGCGCCTGTGCTTGCGGAATGTCGTCCTCGAACATGGCGATCATGCCGAGCCGGGTGAGGGCACGAGCCGTCGCGGCCGGGTCGTGGAGGGCCTCCGCAAGTTCCACCGCGTCCTGCAAGAACCCCCGGGCTGTTGGGTAGTCGCCCAGCGTCCCGGCGAGGGTGCCGGCGCCCACCAGCGCCTTGGCGCGGGGCTGCGGAGGGCCGTCCGGGCTCAGCGCGAGGGCCTGCTCCAGCCACCGGCGTCCTTCCCGCAGGTAATCGCGGATCCACCAGAAGTCAGCCAGCGCCCCGGCGAGGCGCAGACTGAGTTCGCTGTCTCCCCGCTCTCCTGCCCACCGCAGCACCGCCCGGAAGTTCTCATGCTCCTGTTCCATCCGGCGCAGCCACGCTTGTTCCTCGGCGCCCCACAACTCCGGTTCCGCCTGCTCGGCCAAGGCAAGGTAGTAGTCGGCGTGCTGCTGTCTCACGGTGTCGAGGTCCCCGCTCGCCGCGAGCCGCTCCAGTGCGTACTCGCGGATCGTCTCCAGCATCCGGTACCGCAGATCCGCATCCCCGGCGCCTTCGGTCTGCGCCAGGCTCTTATCGACGAGCGAGGCCAGCGTCCGCCAGAGGGGAGCGCCCGAATCCCGACGCTCGACGATGGCCTCGGCGGCCTCCAGCGTCCACCCTCCCGCAAAGACCCCCAACTGCCGGAACAGCTCCTGCTCACCGCGGTCCAACAACGCATGGCTCCATTCGATCGCGTCCCGGAGGGTGTGATGCCGGAGCGGCACGTCTCGCGCCTCTTCGGTGGAGAGGAGCGCCTGCCCCCGTAACCGCGCCAGCATCGCCGCGGGCGACAAGACGTTGCTGCGGGCCGCGGTGATCTGGATGGCCAGGGGCATCCCGTCGAGCCGGTGCAGCAGCTCGGCCAGCGCGCGGGCGTTCGCTGCCGTGTGGGCAAAATCCGGCTGGACCAGCCTGGCCCGCTCCAGAAAGAGGACCGTTGCGGGCGCTTGGGCGACGGTCTCGAGGCTGGGCCGGGCGAGCGCGGGCATCGCGAGCCCCTGCAGGGGCATCCGTTGCTCCAGGCGGAGGTTCAGCGGCTCGCGGCTCGTGACGAGCACTTTCACGTGCGGGCAAGTCGTCACCAGGTCGGCGATCCGGGTCGCCGCGGGCCGGACATGTTCGAAGTTATCCAGGACTAGGAGGACGCGGCGGTGTTTCAAGTAGGCGTCGACGCGCTCGCGGGGAGAGTGGGAGGCGGCGTCTTTGAGTTGCAGGGCCTGCGCGATCGTGGCGTCGATGTGGGTGGGGTCCTGGAGCGGCACTAGATCGATAAACCAGACCCCATCGGGGAAGGCCCCCTCCACGCTGCGGGCCGCGGCGAGCGCGAGCCGGGTTTTGCCGACGCCGCCCGGCCCCATCACGGTGAGGAGGCGCACCGAATCGCCGAGGAGGTGGTGGCGCAGGGCCTCCAGTTCCCGGTCCCGGCCGATCAGGGGCGTGGGATCCGAGAGGAGGGTAAAGGGCAG
>DASSXJ010000083.1 GCA_035703895.1 bacterium
ATGATCGACCTGTTGGTCGTGCGGGGCCGCGTGCGAAGACGAGACGCGCTCCTCGTGGAGAAGGACCAGGAGATCGCGCGCGTCAAAGCGTCGGCCTACGACCAGGAGCAGCCCGCGCTCGCGGATGTGAAGATGCAGCTCAACAAAGTTGCGCTCGACGTGAACGCCATGATGATCCGGCTCAGGGCGATGCCGACGAGATCGGACCGTGCGGTCCGAGAGGAGATCAGGACGAACACGCCGGAGCGGTCCGCGAACGAACAGGTCGCCCAGGTCGCCCTCACGGACTAGCCTGACCGCGGCGGCGCGCGACACGGGTGCGCCGTTCGCGGGGACGGGGTGGTGTGTGGTCTCCTACCGCCCCGTCCACCGGGGCGGCCGGCGTTCGCGAAAGGCGACAATCCCCTCCTGACAGTCGGCGGTCGCATACAGCATCCGCTGCAGCTGCCCTTCGAGTTCTAACCCTCCCTCGTAAGTCTGGTGGAGCCCGTATCGGATTGCCCGCTTTGCGGCGCGGACCGCCAACGGCGCATTCGCGGCGATGGCTCGGGCGGTCTCGCCCGCCGCTCCCAGCAGGTCGTCCGGCGAAACGACGGCATCCACGAGCCCGATCCGGTACGCCTCCTCCGCGCTGATCCGGCGCCCGGTAAGGATCAGGGCCATCGCCCGGGACGATCCGAGCAGGCGCGACAACCGCTGGGTCCCGCCGGCCGCGGGAATGATCCCGCGGGTGACCTCGGGACACCCGAACTCAGCCGTGGTGGCCGCCCACCGCAGGTCGCATCCCAGCGCGAGCTCGCACCCGCCCCCCAGGGCGACACCATTGACCGCGGCGATCACGGGCACCGCGAGCCGTTCCAACTCCACGGGGATTTGAAAGATGCTGCGATTGTGCTTCCAGATCGCCTCGGGCGCGGCGCCTTCCCGCTCTTTGAGGTCCGCCCCGGCACAGAACGCTCTGCCCTCGCCCGTCAGGATCAGCACGCGCGCCCCGGGATCCTGATCGACCCGGGCAAGCGCGTCCAGGACCGCCCGGCACATCTCGGTGCTAAGCGCGTTGAGCGCGGCGGGCCGCCGGAGGGTCAGGGTAAAGATACCCTCCGCGCCGTCGAGGGTCGCGAGCGAACCTGCCATCAAGCGCCTCCTCTCGCCTCCGTCCGTCGCCATCTTATAGGAAGGATGCTACGATGGAAAGGAAGCCGGGCGCGTCGCGAGGAGCCGTCGTCATGGATGCCGCCGTACGAAAACGAGTCCTGCGCCTGCTGACCTACGGCATGTACATCCTCACCGCCGCCGCAGGAGACGACCTCGCCGCGGGGACGGTTACCTGGCTGTCTCAGGCGTCATTTACCCCGCTGCTGGTGATGGTCGGGATCCGCCGGGATGGCCACGTCCACGAGGTCGTGGGCCGAAGCCGCGCGTTTGCCGTCAACGTCCTGGCGTCGACGCAGCAGGAGATCGCTTCCGCATTCTTCCGACCCTCGGTCGCAGACGGCGGCCGGATCAACGGATACGCGTTCGAACGTGCGCCCTCCACCGGGGCGCCGCTGCTCCTCGATCTTCCCGCGTGGTTTGAAGCGCGGGTCACCGACGCCGTCACAAGGGGCGACCATACCATCTTTGTCGCCGAAGTCGTCGGGACCGGACTCCGGGACCCGGGCGCGGCGCCGCTCGCGCTCACGCAGACCCCGTGGTCCTACGCCGGGTAGCGCTCGGCATGGCCACTAGCGATGGTTCCGAGGCAATGCTCCGCGAAGCCCGCATCGCCCGGCTCGCCACCGCAGACCGCAACGGACAGCCTCACGTCGTCCCGGTATGCTTCGCCTACGATGGGGCGGCGATCTACATGGTCATCGACGAGAAGCCGAAGCGCACGGCACCCGAGCGCCTCCGCCGGATCCGCAACATCATCGCGAATCCCAAGGTGGCCATGATCGTCGACCACTACGAAGAGGATTGGCGGCGATTGCGCTATACGCTCGTGACCGGCACCGCGCGGGTCATCGAATCGGGGCCGGACCACATCCGGGCGATCGCGCTGCTTCGCGAGAAATATCCTCAGTACCGTACGATGAGGCTAGAGGACAGGCCCGTCGTCGTGATCTCGCCGGCGGGCACGATCGCTTGGGCGCCGGGGGGCTAGGGTCCGATCCGGCGGAGGTCCCCACGGCTGGTCACGTACGGGGCGAGCGCGTCGAGATCAACATCCACGCCGATCCCGGGTGACGCCGGGACGAGCAGCGATCCCCGTTCTACCTGCAGCGGATCGGTGAGGAAGCGATTCGAGAGCTCCAGCATCGGCGGGTGATGCTCTTGAATGAAGAAGTTCGGCAGCGTAGCGGCCACCTGCCAGGTCGCGCCCATGGCGACACCCAGCGACACCCCCAAGTGCAGCGCGACCGGCCGGCCGCTGTCGGCCGCCAACGCCGCGATGCGTTCCCCTTCGGTCACCCCGCACCGCGCGATATCGGGCTGCGCGACGTCGAGGGCGCCCCGGGCGAGCCACTCCGCGAATTGAAACCTGGTGCGCAGGGTTTCGCCCGCGGCGACGGCCAGTGCGAGCTCGGCAGCGAGGCGGGCGTGCCCGTCGAGATCCTCAGGCGGAAGCGGCGACTCGAGCCACTCGATCCCTAGGCCCTCGAGCCCCCGACCGAGCCGGACCGCCTCCTGGAACGGGTAGACCCAAAACACGTCTGCGAAGAGCCGGGCTCCGGGCCCCGCCTGCCCGCGGGTCGCCTCGGCTTCCGCGAGGTCCGCCTCGACCCCGCGGCCGAGATAGAGCTTCACGCCCTGGTATCCCTCCTGGCACAGGGCGGCGGTGAGGGCGGCGCGCGCGTCCGTCGTCGGGGCGCGCACGCCAGAAACGTACGCCGGGAGCCGGTCGCGGAGCCGCACGCCCAGGGCCGTCGAGAGGGGCACGCCGGCCGCCCTGGCCGCGATGTCCCAGAGCGCGATGTCGCATCCGGCGATGGCGTCGACCATGAACCCCGTAAAGTGGCCTCGCCCGTTCATGCTGAGGTAGCAGCGGTCCCGGAGCGACCGCACCTCCCGAGGATCCGCGCCGATCAGCATCGGGGCGAGGAGGCGATCGACCACCGCCTGCGCGGCCTCGGGCACGATCGGGGCCTGCGCCTCTCCCCAGCCGTGCAGCCCGTCGTCGGTATCGATGCGGATGAGAAGGGTCTGCGTACGGTCGGCGTAGACCTCGTTCCACTCGGCTTCAAAGTAATACTCGCCGCCCGCGAGCAGCGTGGGAGTGGCCGTCTGCCCGCCGAAGCGATCATGATACGGAATCTTCACCACGAACGTGCGCACGCGGTCGATCTTCGTTTTCTCTCCCTCCCGTTGTTGGGCGCTGTGTGGTGGTTCTGCCGTGTCAAATGCCATGTCCTGCGTCCCTCCAGGGGCGCGCTCACGATCGTGGGATGCCGTCGTATGATATCGTGAAGGATGTGAACGTGAGGCCGGCCGCCCCCGGAGACCTGGAGCAGGTCAGTGCCCTGCGCGCTCGGCTCTGGCCCGACACCCCGACAGAGGAGCATCGAGAAGAGGTGCGTGCGATCCTCGCCGGCCGTCCTCGAAGCACGATGCCGCTCGTTGTCTTCGTCGCAGAAGACGAGGGTGGGTTGATCGGCTTCGTGGAAGTCGGGCTCCGCTCGCATGCCGATGGGTGCAACCCGACCCGTCCCTGCGGTTTTGTCGAAGGGTGGTACGTCGCGCCGGAGCACAAGGGCCGGGGCGCCGGACGCCTGTTGATGCAGCGCGCGGAAGCCTGGGCGCGGGAGCAAGGCTGCGCAGAGCTCGCCTCCAACACGTGGATCGACAACGAGGAATCGCAGCGGGCCCACGCGGCTCTCGGATTCGAGGTCGTCGACCGTTGCGTGAACTACCGCAAGAAGCTCTGAGTCGCTGCCGGAGTCATTGTACCGAAACTATGCCCCAACAAAGGGATTCTACGCGGAGGCGCACCGATGAGATGGCAAGGAGTTGCGGTTCTTCTGTTCCTTATCACGGCCGCGAGCCGGTCGGGACCGGTTGACACTGCCGCGGCCACCGCAAGGACCGTGGGGGTGGTGGATTTCTATTCCCCCACCCCGCTGGGCGCGTTTGGCTTCGTGCCCGAACGCTTCGCCGCAGACGAGCTCTCCACGTTGCTCGCCCAATCGGGGGCGGGCCAGCTTACGTTCGTTCCACGAGATTCGATGGAGAAAGCGGAGGCGTCCGTGGGCTGGCAAAACATAGATGTCCTCCATTTCGAGAGGCTCCGGGTCCTGGCCCAGGCCGCGGGGGCCAATGCGCTTGTGGTGGGATGGATTCCGCTGCTTGCAGTTCGCGCCGGCGGTGGCGGCGGTGGGTTCCCCCCGAACGGCAGCGGTCCGCCGATGGCGGATACCAATCTGGTGCTGCAAGTTTTCGATGCCGCGCAGGGACGGCTCGTGGGGGAGACCCGACAATCGGCCAGTGTCCTTCTTGCCACCACGCGGGATCTGCTCGCAAAACAGGTCCTGCACGACGCTCTCATGCGCGGAGTCTCGCCCGTGGCAAGGGCGCTGTCTTCGGAAG
>DASSXJ010000084.1 GCA_035703895.1 bacterium
AGACCGCGATTCGGAGACAAAACAGAGGAAACAAGGAACACACTCGGCCAGGTGGAACAGCAGGCCGTTGCTTACCAGCGCGGCATGTCGGCTGCCCTCGCCGGCCTCCCTCACGAGAAGACCGACGACACTTGGTACGACGCCGGGTGGAGACACGGCGCCGGGATCAGGGCGCTTCGGACAAGGAAGCCGCGTAAGTAAACGAGCCTGATACTGCGTCCGGGCAGGCGCAAGACGGCCTTGCCGGAAGGATGACTGTCCCTGAGCAAGAATCTGAGCGGATGCGATGGAAGTACGACGCATCCGGGCTCATGAAGGCCCTCGCCTTCGCGCTCTTCGTCTCAGCGCGTTGGCCGACGCTCCGACCGCCTTTGGCTCTTCGCTCGTGGAGGCCCAAGGGCATCCGGCGGATTATTGGGACAGTCTCGCGTGGGAGAGAGCCAATGCTCAGACGAGCGCTACATTTATCGTCGAGGAGAATGAGCGCTGGTACGGGATGGTGGGGTGCTTCATCCACCGGGATTATCCTGAAATAGTGCGGCTCGTGTCGATGTGGGTCGATCCAACCCGACGCAAATCAGGCGTGGGAACGTCTTTAGTGGAAGCGGTTGTTCAATGGGCGCGCGCATGTGGGGCCAAATGTGTTCAACTTTGGGTGACCGACACGAATCATAGGGCAAAGTCCCTGTATGCTCGGACCGGCTTCGTAGCGACGGAGCATACGAAACCTCTCCCATCAAACCCGACGCTACACGAAGTGCTCATGGTCCGTGAATTGACTGTATCGCGTTGATTTTGTGTGCCATGGTAAGTTCTTTCTTACCACGATCCTCTCTTATCAGAGGAGCCATTCTCTTTTTCGAAACGCACGCCACTTCCGTTGACAATGAGCAAGGAATCGCCTCGGGATGGCATGACGCGGAACTCTCCACGAGTGGCTGCACTCAAGCCGTGGAGCTTGGGGGTCGATACGCCCGCGAGGACTTGGCCGCCGTCCTCTGCTCTGACCTCCAGCGTTCCTACCGAACGGCGGAAATCGCCTTTGGTGAGCGCGGCCTGCCTCTGCTTCGAGACGCCCGGCTTCGGGAGTGTGACTATGGAGCATGGACCCGGCGGCCTCGCGATCAGGTCGACGCTGAGCGGGTCAGACATATTACCGAGCCATTCCCGGGTGGCGAGAGCTATACGCAGGTGGCGGCGCGAACGCGGGACCTGCTGAACGACGTGCTGCGGGATTGGGCGGGCCGGCGCGTGATGATCGTTGGGCATCGTGGTACCTGGTACAGTCTGGAGCACGTGGTGAAAGGAAAGCCGCTCGCAGACGCCGTCGCCGCCCCTTGGATCTGGCAGCCTGGATGGGTCTACTCTATCGCACGATGACTGTTCCGGCCATGTCCTGGCCGCCTGCGCCACCGTGGAACCGGCAATAATAGTTGAACACGCCGGGCTTCTCGAATGTGTGCTGGAACCGGGCGCCGGTCAGGAGAATGGGCGACACAAAGGAACCATCGTCTGCCACAATGGCGTGACGCCCTCGTGCATCGACCCATTCCACTGTGCTGCCCGCTCGCACCGTCACCTGTTTGGGATCGAAGCGGAAATTCGCGAGCGAAACCATGACGCCGGCCTGCGGCGCCGTCCCTGGTGTTCCCTGCGGCGCACCCGGCGAAGGTAGGATGTACCACACGAAGTACACGCCCAAACCCAAAACCACGACAACCCACCACAACGCTAGGGTCGTCCGCATCCACAATTTGTAATTTCTGAATCGCAGGCGCTCGGGCAGCAGCTTGGTCCCCGCCACGACCACCACATAGAGACCGAGCAGTTCCACGAGTGTGCCTGCCGTGGCATGGAGGATGGCTGCGGCGTTGTAGGCGTCGTGCCATCCGGAAGACACATGCGGAAGCACCTGGCGGTGAAAGGACGGCACCATGACGCTCCCGATCGCCACCAGGTTGAGGATCAGGACCGACGACTGCGTCCAGCCGTGCGCGCGGAAACGCTTCTTTCGCGCCAGGAACATGCCGATCGCCAGGACGATCGCCATGGCAAGTTGAACCAGCAGGTTGACGTCTGCCGAACGTGTGGCGCCCGTCCCGAGCAGTCCGCTCACGGGCGGTTCGAAACGAGGAGGCGCCTCGAACCGGACCGGCCGGTGCTGAGGCGCCTCTGTTTAATGTCGATGTGAGCCGGGCGTCTTACTTCTCGACAATATCCTTCTTCAGTGGTCCGAGGGCGGCCAGCAGGTCGCCCTTTTCCTTCGCGCCGACCTTGAACTTGTCCAGGGCGCCGGAGAGATCCTCAACGAGCGCGTTGAAATCGGCGTCGGTGATCCCCATGCCCTTGTGAGCCGTCTTCATGTCCTTGCCCGTGTATTTGCACGGGCCGCCGGTGGCTTGGCAGATTTGATTCACGAGGTTATCCTTGAATTTTGCAAGCCGTTTCGGATCTGCGGCAGTATCTTTAAAGAAGCCGTTGATCCGCTTGTCGGCGGCAACCCGCGCCACGAACTCATCGACCACGGCGACGATCGCTTTCTTCCCCCCCAAACGGTCGTACAGTGATTTCTCCATGGTGGCGGCAAAACTGACCGTCGCCGTGAACAGCACCACCAGGGCCGAGCACAGGATCTTGGCGGTGAGCTTGTACATGCTATCCTCCCTGTTTGACGTGTCAGGGAGGCTATTCGCGCCCGCGCGGGCTTGCCCCTTTCCCGATCGCCGGCGCGAGCGCCCTTGCGATCCGGTCAGGCGTAGAGGTTGAGGGGATGCCGCTTCAACGCCTCGCCGAAGCGCTTTCGAAGCTGGTCGAACATCTCGATATCGTACTGCCCCACGAAGGTGATCGCTGTCCCCGCGCGCCCCATGCGCGCGGTGCGTCCGACCCGGTGGATGTAGGTTTCCACGTCCTCGGGGATATCGAAGTTGATGACGTGCGAGACGTTCTCCAGGTCCAGCCCACGGGCGGCGACATTGGTCGCGATCAGGAGGCGCGTTCGCTTTTCTTCAAACGCCCGGAGCGCTTTCAGCCGCGCCCCTTCCCGCAGGCCGCCGTGGAGCACGCCAACCGTGCCGTCCCGGTCGAGTGCTCGAGCCAGACGGTCGACACGATACCGGGTCCTCCGGAACACGAGCCCCGAAGAGATTTCCTGGCTGCGCAGGAGGCGGCGCAGGGCCTTGACCTTGTCCTGCTCGGCGACTTCCAGGTAAAACTGCTCGATCGAATCGACGGTCGGAAGCGGTGCGGCGATCCGCACCCAGGTGGGCGTGCGCATGCGCTGTTCCGCGATCGTGCGGATCTCCACGGGGATGGTGGCGGAGAACAGCGCCGTCTGTCGCGTGGTCGGTGTCTGGGCGAGAATCTTTGAGACGTCCGGGAGAAAGCCCATGTCGAGCATTCGGTCCGCTTCATCGAGCACTGCCACCGAGACCGACGCCAGGCTGACGGTCCTTCGCTGCAGGTGATCCAGCAGGCGTCCCGGAGTGGCTACCGCGATGTGCGGGTGCCGGCGCAGGTCTTCCATCTGCCGGACGATGGAGTGACCTCCGAACAAAGCCACGACCGAGAGGCCCCGGCCGCGTCCCAGAATCCGGATCTCGTCGGCGACCTGCAAAGCGAGTTCGCGCGTGGGGACAAGGACGAGGGCCTGGAGGGTCCGGGACGAAGGATCGAGGCGCTCCACGATGGGGATCCCGTAGGCTCCTGTTTTTCCTGACCCTGTTTCCGCCTGCCCGATCATGTCTCGTCCGCTGGCCATGATCGGAATGCCTTCTTGTTGAATGGGGGTCGGCTCGAGCCATCCCAGCCGGCGGATCGCCCGGAAGGTCTCCGGGGTAAGCGTGAGCCCTCCGAACGTCGTGGGGGCCTCCGTGCCTTTTGTCAGAGTTGGTGCGTCTAAAATTGGTGCTCCTGAAATACGAATCGCCTCCTTCATACTCCGGCTCATCGCCGGGTGCGGCTTCGCCGCGGGAATCAGTGCCGGCATCTGCGCGTGTCTCGCCGGAACCTGCTCCCCATGAAGAAGGCCTGCGACACACAAGGAGGGACGCCGTCTCTGGCATCCCTCACAGAACGCATCTAATGACGACAGTGAAAGTATACCAGGTACGGGGGGGGCCGTCAAACGAAAGTTCGCGCGGCCGATCATGGCCGTAGATCTTCCACTTGACCTCCCGCCACACGACGTGAAGTACGCAACCTGATCCATGATCGTACGGTCCGCGCTGGCCTCGCTCAATCTCGCGTAGATGATCCACGCGCCGTCACCGACGGCGCGCACTAAAAACAGGTGCTTCGAAGCGGCATCCTCCGCCCTGTAACAATTTTGTCAACGCCTCCCATTTTGGGAATGTCTGGGGGAAGATGTGGGTTCCTACAATCGTGGACAAAATCGGAGCGCATGGGCTCCAAGAACGTAGAGAGGTGAGTACGATGCAGAAGCTTCTGGCAGTGGCGGTGTTGGGCGCGAGCCTGGTGTTTGCGACGAGCGCAGCGTTTGCGGATGAGCGTGGGGTTGTTGAGCCGGTTTCTCCGGCGACTCAGCAACAGACGATCCTGGTTGAGAACCAGACCGACATGTCGACGGTCGCAGGCGGGGCGCCGGTCTCCGTGGTGGACACGAGCCGCGAAAACGGCAGCAATCGCTAATCGCTCCAGCTCACGCGTCGGCCGCCGGGATGATTCCCGACGGCCGATGGCCTTTTCGTCGCTCCTGGCTGCCCAGCCTCATCTTCTTAACAAGGACCTGCGCTCAAACACTTTTTTCCCCAGGTCTTCTATGGAGCGATTCCGCCCGGGAACGGTGGCGTGAGCCAGATCTGGACCCTTTCCCCCATTGGGAATGTTTGAGGGCGGGCGTGAGTTCCTAAGTTCGTGAGCAAATCGGAGCGAACGGCTCCAAGAGGGTAAGCGAGGTGAGTACGATGCGGAAGCTTTTGGCACTGGCGGTTCTGGGCGCAAGCCTGGCCTTTACCGCGAGCGCGGCGTTTGCGGAGGACCAGGGGTACGTGGAGCCTATGTCTCAGTCCACGCCGGAAGTAATGGTCGCTCCTCAGTACGTGGAGCCCCTGTCCGGGGTCGCCGGCGGGCCCACGCAAGTGGACCAGAGCGAGTTCCGGGAGAACGGCAGCAACCGGTAATCGTTCCGGCCCGCACATCGGTCGCCGCGGCAGAGTGCCTCGGCGGCCGTTGTGTTTTTTGTAGGGGCATCCCGCTTCTCCGACGAAGAGGTGGCGCTGATGCGCGAGTCATGCGACGTGGCGATCGTCGGCGCGGGCCCGGGAGGGTCCGCGGCCGGATACT
>DASSXJ010000085.1 GCA_035703895.1 bacterium
GGTATTCGCGAGACGGGCGAGTCTCCTCCTCTTCGGATTTACCCCTGGGCCTCGTACACCGCCAGTCCAACCCGGGCGATCGCCATCTGCCCGTCGAGGTCGTCGCCGAGATCCTTCCCAAACACCGAGATAACGCAGGGCCCCTGGGGCGTGGTCAGGATCCCCACGTCGTTGCTGACCCGACTCAGTGAGCCGGTCTTGTGGGCGAACTCGGTCCGAGGAGGAAGCAACAGGGGCAGGCGGTTGCGGACCTGCTGGCGCCCCATGATATCGAGCATCCTCCGGCAGACCTCAGCGGGCAGCGTGGCCTGGACGGTCCCGACCCCGTACGCCGCGCGGGCCACCTGCTCGAGGAGTCGGCCAATCTCCTGGGGTGTTGTCATGTTGACGCCTTCGCCATGGTACACGCGGCTGTCCGGGTCGATCTCCCTCCGCCGGAGGCGTTCGGTCGCGAGATCGCGGGTCTCGGGCCCGGGCGGCGCGCCTCCCAGCCCCACAAGTTCGTAGAGCAGCCCGCGGCAGTCCAACGCGACCGTGGTGCGCTCGAGCCCGCACGCGCGCAGGCGGGCGTTCACCGCCTCCTTGGTCAGACGAGCCAGGAGGATGTCGGTGGCGGTGTTGTCGCTGACGATGATCATGAGCGTGGCCAGGTCGCCCACGGTGACGGCGGTTCCCGCGGACACCTCCTTGAGCACCCCCGATCCCGGCGACCTCATCTCATCCGTGAGCGTAACGCGCTCCTCTAGGGACCTCTCCCCCGCGTGCACCCGGCTGAGGAGCTCGGCAAGGATCGGGACCTTGAACACGCTCGCCATCGGGAACAGTTGATCCGCGTGCACGCTAACCCGCTCCCCGGTCCCGAGCGCGTGCACGTACACGCCCAGCGTCCCATCGAGCCTGGCCGCGATGCTCCGAATGCGCCTGCCCAAGTCTCTCTTCATCTCCTCCTCCTCGGTGACTCTCGCGACCCCAGAGGGCGCCTGCCCGGTACGCCGGGGCGGCGCGGGTACGCCGAGGGGGTCGGCGCGACCTTTCGCACGACGATCATCCCAAATGCGCGGGCTTCCGCAGCGCCCCCCAGCAGCCGCAGACCCGCCGCCGCGGCGCGCATCTCCGCGTCGGCGTGGGATCCCTTGGGAAACACCGCGACGCCCCCCACCCGCACCAAGGGCAGCGCGAGCTCGGCGAGCACCGGAAGCGACGCCACTGCGCGGGCCGTCGCCGCATCGTATTGCTCGCGGTGGGCCGGCGTCCGGCCCAATGCTTCGGCCCGCGCGTGGACGACATCCGCATTGGCAAGCCCAAGGGCGCGCAGGACCACACCGAGAAACCCGGCCTTCTTGCGGGATGCTTCCACCAGCAGCACACGCACCGCCGGCCGCGCCACGGCGATCGGGACGCCGGGCGTGCCCGACCCGCTTCCCAGATCGACGACCGTCCCTCGATCCGGAAGATGCGGAAGGCAGGCCAGGGCATCGACGACGAGGACGCGGGCGGCTGCTGCTTCCGTCTGGACCCCGGTGAGATTGAGGCGATCGCGCCAGGACACCACGAGCCCAACGTAGCGCTCGAGGAGGGCATACTGGGAGGGAGTGAGATCGATGCCGAGCGCGGCGCCGGCGGACTTGAGGATCGGCCCGACGGACACCTCCGTCCTACGGGCGCATGTGGTTGTGCGAACGGGACCGGAATCTCCCCTGCGGGCGCCCAGACGCCCCCGCGGTGCTGGAGGATGATGCTCCGCGGGGGGTGATCACCACCCGGCGCTCCGGATCCTCGCCTTCGCTGTGTGTCGTTACACCGCCGTCGGCCGCGAGGGTCGTGTGGATGATCCGCCGCTCGGCCGCAGACATCGGCTTCAGCGCGAGCGGGCGCCCGCTCCGCCGCACCCGCTCAGCGAATCGGCGGGCCATATCCTCCAGCGTTTCCACCCGACGCTCCCGGTAGCGCTCGACGTCGACGATCACGGGGATCCGGCGCCCCTGACGATGCGCCACGATCAGGTTCACCACCAAATCGAGCGCGTCCAGGGTTTGACCTCGGCGTCCAATCAGGGGGGCAAGATCGGGCCCGGTCACCGAAACGTGGATCTGCCCGGCCTCTTCCCGCCCGGAGGCGGAGGCGTGGAATCCCATCGCCTCGATCAGAGAAGTCGCGACACCCTGGGCCAGCTGAATCAGCTCCGCGGCCTCGGCTTCGGGCAGGGCCGAAGCCTGAGGAGCCGCACGCGAGGGTTCAGGAGCCCCCTCTTCTCCTTCGTCCATCTCCGAAAGGAGCGTGAGCCGGACCCGGGCCAGACGCGACCCGAGCCCGAGAACGCCGCGGCTCCCTTCATCGAGCACCATGAGATCCGCGTCTTCGCGTCGCGCCCCCAGCGTCCGAAGGGCGTCGCGTATCGCCTCCTCGACGGTCCGCCCGGAGCCTTCAGCCGATCTCACCTGCGCTTCGCTCCTTTCTTGCCCTTGGGTACCGGGGCGGGCTGAACGGAGTTCCTCGATGCGGGCTGTTTGGCATTCCCAGACGCCTGAGCCTGCGCCACGATCTGGGATTTGGGCGGAGCGGTGATCATCGGATGGGGCCGGCCAACCACCCACAGATACTCGCCCAGGTAGGCCATCGTGGACACGATCATATAGATCGACACTCCAACCGGGTAGATGGTGGCGAACCACGCCATCATGACCGGCATGAGAATCAGCATCCGCGCCTGCTGGGGATCCGTGATCGTCATGCGCTGCTGCAGCCACATCGTGACAAAGATGAGGACGGGAAAGATCAGGAGCAGGAGACGCTCGGGATGTCCGGTCCCTACCTCCGACATGATCTGGCTGAGATTCGGCGCTTGGTCGAGGCGCATCCACGGGATGCCGAACACGGCCGCGGTGCCGAACAACCCCTTCTTGTAGAGGAGCTGCCACAGGGCGATGAACACCGGCATCTGCACGATCATCGGGAGGCACCCCATGGCGGGGTTGACCTTGTGGGCCCTGTACAGCTGCATGATCTCCCGGTTCAGCGTTTGCGGGTCTTCCTTGTACTTCCGCCGGAGGGCCTCCACGTGGGGCGCCACGACCTGCATGCCCTTCATGGATTTCAACTGCGTGCGGGTGAGCGGGTGGAGGACCAGCTTGACCGCGAGCGTCAGGAGCACGATCGCCAGCGTGTAGTCGTGCGCAAAACCATAGAAAAACTGCAGCGTCGCGCTCAGCGCCTGCGTGATCGGGCTGATCAACTGCTGATACACCTACGAACCTCCCTGGGCCTACGGCACGGGATCGTACCCGCCCGGGTGGAACGGATGGCACCGAAGCAGACGCCGCAGGGCCAGCCAGCTTCCCCGGAATACGCCGTATCGTGTGACCGCTTGGGCCGCATACTCCGAACATGAGGGGAAGTATCGGCAGGACGGGGAGGTGAATGGCGAGATCCACCGCTGGTACAGGCGGATCATCCCCAACCCCATCGCGTTAGCGACCCGACTCATACGGCGACCCCTCTAGCATCCGCCCGGCGGCGCACAGCGTCTCCATCTCCGATACGATCAACTCGAATGGGGCGGTCAACACCGGGGGGCGGGCCACCAGTACGAGATCCCCATGATCATGAAGGCGGCTCTCCAGCCGCCTGAACGCCTCGCGCAGACGTCGCTTGGCCCGGTTCCTGGCTACGGCCCCCCCGAACCGTTTTCCGGCGGTAATGCCGACCCTCCGGCGCCCGTCAGTCGGCCGGACATACACCACCAGCGTCGTCCCGAGAAACCGGCGTCCCTCCCGGTAGACTCGCCGGAACTCGATAGAACCAGGGGGGGGATCCGTCCGCGCCGCTGCGCTTCCTTAGGATGGGGCCAAACGCTGCCGTCCCCGGGCGCGCCTACGGCGCAGGACGTTTCTACCGCCGGGGGTCCGCATTCTCGTGCGGAATCCGTGGGTCTTGCTGCGATGCCGTCGGTTTGGTTGGAATGTGCGCTTCATGGGGCGCCCCTCTCAATCTCCCAGCGGCCGGCAGCGGACGGGCGGGCCGTGTGTGAGCCCACTATAGCATAGGATCGTCTAACCGTTCAACGCAGGTCACCGAAGGCCCGCGAAGACCGCGGTGGTTGGGGATAACCCTTGGACAACTACCAGGGTTATCCAGATTCTCTGCCGGAGAGCGACATGCCGGACGGAGGTAGTCATCCGAATCATGCGTCCGATGGGGAACTCGTGATCGAGAAAAGAGGAGATCGTCGAGGTTGTCCACAATCTTTTCCACACCTGTGGATAACGTTCGGGAGCCGGATATTTAGGCCCTATTACCACAGTTCCCTCAGCGATCCCGAATCTACAGGGCTGAGAAAATCGTAGATTTTCGAGATCGCATCTCTCCACAACGATGACCGTCCAGCCGCCCGTCATGGAGAGCGAGAAAATATTGACCCCCATCGCCGGTTGTGAAGGATCCGTGAAGGATGGGACCTGCCCACATCCAATTCTGAGGCTCTGCACACGGAGACAGGGTGCATGCAGGATTTCTTCCTGCGGCTGATCGCGAAATCAAGGGGAACCCAGGAGGAAGGCCTGGCCCCCGAGGTGCGTCTGGCTGTCTATGACTCGCTGCTTGCGCCGCCGCAGGTCATCTCACTTTCCGCCGAAGATTTCAACGAGCTCGTTGGGGAGCTAGCCTCCAAGACGCATAATTATGCGAGGGAACGCGGAGGGAAAATCCCCTTTGTCGTCATCAGAGAGATCGTGGAGAATCTCATTCACGCGTACTTTCAGGACGCCGTGGTGACCATCATGGACGACGGCAACACGATCCGTATCTCTGATCAGGGCCCGGGGATCCGGGACAAGGACCGCGCATTTCTCCCGGGATTCACGACAGCCACCCGGGAGATGCGGCAGTTTATCAAAGGGGTCGGTTCGGGCCTGCCCGTGGCGCGCGAACAACTCGCGTTCTTGGGAGGCGCGATCTCCGTCGAGGATAACCTTGAGCATGGAACGGTGGTGACGCTGAGGGTCGGTCCGGGGCCGCGGGGGGTCCCGGGGCCCTCGCTCCCCCCCACGCAGCCGGACCGGGTCCGCGACACGCGGATCACGGACCGGCAGCGCAAGGCGCTTCTGCTCATCGCGGAACTGGGATCCGCCGGTCCGTCGACGATCGCCAAAGAGCTCGGGGTGAGCATCAGCACCGCCCACCGCGAACTCGACGCCTTGGCGAAGATCCAGCTCGTGGCTTCTCGAGGGGCCGGAAAACGCACCCTGACCGAAGAAGGGATCGCCTACCTGGATACGGTGTTCAAGCCCTAGCGCATGGAGGACACGAATGGCTCCTGAGCACAGCGCGGCCGGTGAAGTCTGGCAGCAGGCCATGCCGCGCATCGAGCGCCAGCTGACCAAGCCCAGCTTCGAAGCATTTTTCAAGCATATGCGCCCGATGGCGCTCCACAAAAACGTCTTCGTCATCTCCGTCCCCAGCCTGTTCGCCAAGGAATGGCTGGAAGGACGGTACCGGCGCTTGATCACCGAGACCCTCCAAGACATTCTCAGACACGGCGTGGATGTCGAGTTCATTGTCGCCGACAGCGAGCCCGTGTCCCCCGCCCCGACCCGACAGCCCGTCACCACCCGGGCGGGTGGCGCGGATGCGCTGATCATTACGGGACGGTACACGTTCGAGACGTTCGTCATCGGCAGCGGCAACCGGTTTGCGCACGCGGCGGCCCTGGCCGTCGCCGAGGCGCCCGCCAAAGCGTACAATCCGCTGTTCATCTACGGGGGGGTCGGATTGGGGAAGACCCACCTCCTGCAGGCGATCGGCCATCACGTCCTCACGCACAAGCAGATGGCCAAGGTGATGTATGTCTCATCGGAAAAGTTCACCAACGATCTGATCAACTCGATTCGCGACGACAAAACCGTGGAGTTCCGGAACAAGTACCGCACCGCCGATGTGCTGCTGATCGACGACATTCAGTTTCTCGCAGGCAAGGAACGCACGCAGGAAGAGTTCTTTCATACCTTCAATGCCCTCCACGAATCCAGCCGTCAGCTGATTATCAGCAGCGACCGGCCTCCACGCGAGATCCCCACGCTTGAAGATCGCCTGCGGTCCCGCTTCGAATGGGGCCTGCTCGCGGACATTCAGGCCCCCGACTATGAGACGCGGATCGCGATTCTCCGCAAGAAAGCGGAACTCGATGCCATCGACCTCCCCGATGAGGTGGCGCAGTACATCGCCGAACGGATCTCCTCAAACATCCGCGAACTCGAAGGGGCGCTCAGCCGCCTCCGTGCACATGGACAGATGTCCCGAGCCCCACTCTCGGTCGATCTTGCCGCCGATGTGCTCCGTGAAATTCTCCCGCAAACACGTGTTCGTCCCATCACCATCCCGACCATCCAACGCGCGGTCGCGGAGTTCTTTGGCATCCGGGTCGAGGAGATGAAAGCCAAACGGCGGACCAAGGGTGTCGCCTTCCCCCGTCAGGTCGCCATGTACCTCTCGCGAGAGTTAACCGACGCTTCCCTGCCCCGAATCGGCGAAGAGTTCGGAGGACGGGATCACACCACCGTGATGCATGCCTGTGACCGTGTGAAAGCCGCGGTGATTCAAGATATCCATCTTGCCGCAGGGATCAAGAGCCTTGTGGACAACTTTCGGACGGAGCGCCCAGGCGGGGTGGACAAGGTATAGTTTTAACCTTCCTGAGCGATAGTGTGGTTCTACCCATAGTAGATCAGGGATAACCACCTAAGGGCATCAAGAGGTTGTCCACAGGGCAAAATCCGTGCTGATCCTCGTGCGGACGTGGATATGCACATAATCCACAGGTTCTACTACGGGTACGACGAATCTTTATTAATAAAATAGCCCTTAGGGAGGGCTGTGTATATGCGCGTACAGTGCTCGCAAGAGCACCTCTTACGCGAGGTCCAAACGGTAAGCCGTGCGATCTCGAGCCGGGCCAGTATGCCGATTCTTGGAAATCTTTTGCTGGAAGCAACAGACGGGCATCTCAAGATCG
Source organism: bacterium (assembly GCA_035703895.1). NCBI lineage: Bacteria > bacterium. The sequence goes on from DASSXJ010000085.1 coordinate 7,007, forward strand.
CGGCGACCGATCTCGAGCTCGGCATCGAGGCACAGATCACTGCAACGGTGGGTGAAGCCGGCAGCATCACCCTTCCCGCCCGCATTTTTGGGGATATTGTCTCAAATCTCCCGGTCTCAACGATGACGTTGGATGTCAGTGAAGGCGACACGAAAGCACGGATTACCTGCGACACCATTAAGTTTGAGATCCTCGGTCTTCCTGCAGCTGATTTCCCGTTGATGCCGTCGAATAGTGGCGAGGTGGTCGCACGGATCGATGCCGGTGTGTTCCGTACAATGATCCGTCAAACAAGCTTTGCTGTGTCCACGGATGAAACGCGCCCATTCTTAACGGGAGTCTACCTCGTTTTGGAAGATGGTGACGGTCGGTTGGTAGCGACCGACGGCGGTCGACTGGCGCTGCGAAAGGTTAAGTTGGTGGAGAGCTCGAGAGGCAAAATCGCGGCGATCGTTCCCAGCAAGACGATGGCCGAATTGGTGCGGGCCCTGGGGGGTGTCGATGGTGACGTCGCTATCGCATCGCATGAAAACCAGCTGATCTTTACCGCGGCCGGTCTGCGCTTTGTTTCACGGCTGATCGCCGGACAATTTCCTCCTTACGAAAAGGTGATCCCGGCAGAGTTCAAGCAGCGCATCAAGGTCGGGACCGAGCAGTTGCTTCGGGCGGTCCGTCGAGCCAGCATCACCGCCCGGGACTCCGCCAACGTTGTGCGGCTTGCCGCGGATGAAGGGACGCTGACCATCAGTTCGAACACGCCCGAAGTCGGCAAGGCGCAGGAAGATATCGAGGTCCGGGCGGAGGGGGAAGCGATCCAGGTCGCGTTCAACGCGAAGTTCCTTCTCGACGCGCTCGCGAATATGGACACCCCCGAGGTGTTCTTCGAACTGACCGGATCGCTCAGCCCCGGTGTGCTGCGGCCGGTGGATCACGTGGACTACCTCTACGTGCTTGCCCCCGTCAGGGTCTACGGATAGCCGGCGGGACGAACGCGGCCCCGCGGATGTCGTGATCACGACGGCCGAGATTACCCTCGGCGATGCGTTGAAATGGGCGGGCATCGCGCCGACCGGAGGTCAGGCAAAACTCTTGATTCGGGCCGGTCGCGTGGCGGTCAACGGGACCGTTGACCGCCGGCGGGGCCGCCGGCTCGTCCCGGGGGACCGGTTCGCGGTCTCTGGACGGGAGTACCGCGTTGTGGCTCGCTGAGCTCCGGCTGCGCGATTTCCGAAACTACGCGGTGACGGATCTGACGTTCGGTCCCGGGGTCGCCTTCCTCGTTGGCTCGAACGCGCAGGGCAAGAGCAATCTCCTCGAAGCGATCTACACGGTGGCGTTGGGCCGAAGCCCGAGGGTTGGCCGTGACGTGGAAGTGATCCGGTTTGGCCAGGATCGCGCGTACGTCCGCGCCGGCGTGCAGGGGACCAGGGGGCAGACGATCGAGGTCGCGTTTGATCGGGCGAGCGGAGCGCGGCGCGTCAAGGTGAACGGGGTCTCGGCAACGCGCGGCCAGTTGCTGGGCCGGTGCGCTGTCGTCCTCGCGGGGTCGTTGGATGACGAGATGATTCGGGGGGCGCCCACCCACCGGCGGCGGGTCATGGATGCCGCGCTGGCGCAGGTCAGCCCGTCCTACTTTTTCGCGCTGACCCGGTATGCACGGGTGCTCCGGCAGCGGAACCAGTTGTTGCGGGCGTCGGCGGGCGCCGCGATTCTGGCGCCCTGGGATGATCAGTTGGTGGAGTTGGGGGCGATGCTGATCGGCCGGCGGCGGGCGTTCGTCGGCCGGCTCGCCGCATGGGCGGCCGACCGTCACGCCCGATTGGGGGGCGGGGACGAGCGCCTCGAGATCTCGTATATCTGTGCGGTCGGCGACGACGAGGAGCGCGAGGCGTTGCGGCGCGCGCTGGAGGCCGGCCGAGCCGAGGATCTCCGGCGCGGAGTGACCCAGGCCGGTCCGCACCGGGATGACCTTCAGTTCACGATCAACGGGGTCGACGTGCGAATGTTTGGCTCTCGGGGGCAGCACCACACCGTGGCGCTGAGCCTGCGGCTCGCCGAGGTGGACCTGCTGCGGGAAGAGTTGGGTGAGTGGCCCGTGGTGCTGCTCGACGACGTCATGGCACACCTCGACGCCTCGAGGCAGGCTCTGTTGCTTCGGGAAGTCGACGGCCCGCAGGTGTTGCTGACCCATACCGAGATTCCTTCGTGTGCGGATATCCCCATGCGTGTGCTGCGCGTCCGGTCCGGCGCCATCGCGGAGGACTCGAGTGTTTCGGCTCGGGGATCTGCTCTCTGACGCCCTCCGATCGCTGGTGGGGCCTCGTCGGGCTTGGCAGGCGGGGGTCCTCGACGCGTGGCCCGAGGTCGTCGGCGAGCTGCATGCCCGTCATACGAGAGCGGCCGGCATCCGCGGGAACGCGCTGGTGGTGACGACGGATCTCCCCGCGCTGTCGTATGAACTCCGGCTGCGTCGGGATGCGCTGGTCGTAGCCCTCAACCGGAAAGTGGGGGGAGCGGCGATCCAGGATATCCAGGTCGTGATACGGCCGTCGGGGGAGTCCGACGCGGCGGATTCGACGGCCACGAGCGGCGGGTGAGGCGGCGTGTACGTACACCTTGGTGGAGATGTCGTGGTGCCTATCCAGGAGATTGTCGGCATTTTCGATTTCAGGCTGCTGCACGACAGCGAGGACAACCGGAAGTTCATGGACACCGCCCGCCGGCAGGGGAGGATCCGGTCCGAGGTCCCCACGGAGGACACCAAGGCGGTGGTGGTCACGGCCACCGCGGTGTACACGTCGGCGATCTCTTCGCTGACGCTTCAGAAGCGGGTGACCCACGTCCAGTGGGGGTTGAGCCAGGGGTAATCCGGGGGTTTGACCCGGGTGGTCAATTTTGGTAATATAAGTTGAAGGAACTTTCACGGCGTGGCGCCCGCCATGCCCTCTAAACCGAGTTGTGCCCTTTACTGAATCAGGGACCGGAGCCGACTTCGGAGGATAGGTTGCTGCATGGCTGAAACGTCTTACGACGCCCAACAGATCCAGGTCCTGGAAGGCCTAGAGGGTGTCCGCAAGCGGCCCGGCATGTACGTGGGGAGTACCGGCAGCCGGGGGCTCCACCACCTCGTCTTTGAGGTCGTCGATAACAGCGTCGATGAGGCGCTCGCCGGGTTCGCTCACCGCATCGACGTGACCATTCACAAGGATAACAGCGTCACGGTGGTCGATGACGGCCGCGGGATCCCCGTCGACATCGTTCCCAAAGTCGGCAAGTCCGCCGTAGAGGTCGTGATGACGATGCTCCACGCCGGCGGGAAGTTCGGCGGGGGCGGGTACAAAATCTCGGGCGGGCTGCACGGCGTCGGCGTGTCGGTCGTGAACGCGCTCTCGGAGTGGCTCGAGGTGCAGGTCGACCGGGACGGGAAGCGCTACACGCAGCGCTTTGAGCGAGGTCAGCGGGTCACCCCGCTCCGCTCTGTGGGGAAAGCCGACCACACGGGCACGACGGTGACCTTCAAGCCGGATCCCCAGATCTTCGTGGAGCGAGAGTACGATGCCAAGATCATCGCGGAGCGCCTGGACGAGCTGGCCTACCTGAACGCCGGCTTGGTGCTGACTCTCCTGGACGAGCGCACGGGCGAGATGAAGGAGTTTGCCCACAAGGGTGGGATCACCGAGCTCGTCCGCGCGCACAACAAAAATAAAGGGGCGGTCGGCGATCCGATCACGGTGCGTCGTGTCCGCGATGCCGTCGAGGTCGACGCGGCCATCCAGTACAACACCGGGTACCTCGAGCACGTCTTCACCTACGTCAATACGATCAATACCATCGAGGGCGGGACGCATCTCGTCGGGTTCCGTTCCGCGCTGACGCGCAGCATCAACGATTATGCGCGTCGGCAAGGGCTCATGCGGAACGGGGACGTGAGCCTCCAAGGCGAGGACGTCCGCGAGGGCCTGACGGCGGTGATCTCGATCAAGCTTCCCGAGCCGCAATTCGAAGGACAGACGAAGACCAAGCTCGGCAACCCCGAAGTGAAGGGCCTCGTCGAGTCGGTCGTCGGTGAGGAGCTGGCCGAGTATTTCGAGTCGCACCCGGGCGACGCCAAGAAAATCGTTGCAAAGGCGATCCAGGCCGCGCGCGCCCGCGAGGCCGCCCGGCAGGCCCGCGAGCTCGTCCGGCGGAAGAACGCCCTCGACGTCAGCACGCTTCCCGGCAAGCTCGCCGACTGCGCCGAGAAAGATCCGACGAAGTGCGAGATCTTTATCGTCGAGGGGGAATCGGCCGGCGGCAGCGCCAAGGGCGGTCGGGACCGGCAGTTCCAAGCGATCCTGCCGATCCAAGGCAAGATCCTCAACGTGGAGAAGGCGCGTCAGGACAAAATGCTGGGCCACGAGGAGATCCGTGCGCTCATCACCGCGCTCGGCACGGGCATCGACAAGGAGTTCAACATCGACAAGCGGCGGTACGACCGCGTGATCCTCATGGCCGATGCCGATGTCGACGGCGCGCACATCCGCACGCTCCTGCTGACGTTCCTCTACCGGTACATGCCCCAGTTGATCGAGCGTGGCAAGGTCTACATCGCCCAGCCGCCCCTCTACCTGATCAAAGCCGGAAAGAAGCCCTACTATGCCTACTCTGATGCGGAACGGGACGAGATCACGGCCGACCTGACCAAGCACAACACGACCTTCGAGATTCAGCGGTATAAGGGGCTCTCGGAGATGAACCCGGAGCAGCTGTGGGAGACGACGATGAATCCGGAGAAGCGGACGCTGCTGCGGGTGGAGCTGGATCATTACGAGGGGAACGGCGTGAATGAAGTGGATGAGGTGTTCAAGACGCTGATGGGCGACGAGGTCGAGCCGCGGCGACAGTTCATCCAAAAGTACGCGAAGGAAGTCCGCAACCTGGATATCTAATACCGTGGCCGCCGAAGAAAGCATCATCACTCAGCCGATCGCGCAGGAGATGCGGACATCGTACCTGGACTATGCGATGTCCGTCATCGTCAGCCGCGCGCTGCCGGATGTTCGGGACGGGCTCAAGCCGGTCCAGCGCCGTATCCTCTACGGCGCCTCCGAGATGGGCCTGAGCCCCGATCGGCCCTACCGGAAGTGCGCGCGCGTCGTCGGCGATGTGATGGGCCGGTATCATCCGCACGGGGACGTCCCGATCTACGAGGCCCTCGTGCGGATGGCCCAGGAGTTTAGCTTCCGGTACCCGTTGATCGATGGCCAGGGCAACTTCGGCAGCGTCGACGGCGACCCGCCCGGGGCGATGCGCTATACCGAGGCGCGTCTGTCCCGCATGGCGATGGAGCTCCTGGCCGATATCGACAAAGAGACCGTGCCCTTCACTCCCAACTTCGATCAGACCCTCGAGCAGCCGGTCGTCCTCCCGAGCCGGGTGCCCAACCTCCTGATGAACGGTGCCGCTGGGATCGCGGTGGGGATGGCGACGAATATCCCCCCCCACAACCTCGGCGAGCTGCTGGATGCGCTGATCGCGCTGATCGACAACCCCAAGCTCGAGGTGGAGGACCTCCTGAAGATCGTCAAAGGTCCGGACTTCCCGACCGGTGGCCTGATCCTCGGCCGGGAGGGGATCCGCCAGGCGTACTTGGAGGGACGGGGGAGCATCATCGTTCGCGCCAAGGCTGCGATGGAGGAGCTGCGGGGTGGGCGGGTCGCCATCATCGTGACCGAGATCCCGTATATGGTGAACAAGGCCTCGCTGATCGAGCGGATCGCGGAACTCGTGCGCGAGAAGAAGCTCAACGGGGTGAGCGATCTCCGCGACGAGAGCGACCGGCAGGGCATGCGGATTGTGATCGAGCTCCGCCGCGATGTGAACCCCCAGATCGTGCAAAATCAGCTCTTCAAGCACACGCAGATGCAGACGACCTTCGGGGCGATCATGCTCTCTCTGGTCGACGGCGTCCCGCGGGTGCTCACCCTCAAGCAGATGCTCGCGTACTACTTGGAGCACCGCAAGGTCGTCGTCACCCGGCGGACGGAGTTCGAGCTCAAGAAGGCGAAGGCCCGCGCGCACATCCTCGAGGGCCTCAAGATCGCGCTCAAGTCGCTCGACGAGGTGATCGCGCTGATCCGCAAAGCCAAAGACGTCCCGGCCGCCCGGACAGGGTTGATGAAACAGTTCAAGCTGAGCGAGCTGCAGGCCGAGGCGATCTTGGAGATGCGGCTCCAGCGGTTGACGCAACTCGAGCGCGAGAAGCTCGACGAGGAATACAAGGCGCTGATCAAGGCGATCGCCTACTACGAGGACGTGCTGCGCGACGAACGCAAGGTGTTCGCGATCGTCAAGACGGAGCTCCACGAGGTGAAGGAGCGGTTCGGGGACGCGCGGCGGACCCGGATCACCGGCAAGGATGCGGAGCTGGAAGAGGAGGATCTGATCCCCGACGCGGACATCGTCATCACCCTTACGCACAACGGGTATATCAAGCGGCTTCCGCTCGAGACCTACCGGCGGCAGCACCGCGGCGGCCGCGGCGTCGTGGGGATGGGGACGAAGGAGGAGGACTACGTGGAGGTGGTGACCATCACCACGAACCACGCGTTCGTGCTCTTCTTCAGCAACCGCGGGAAAGTGTACCGGGTCAAGGCGTACGAAGTGCCGGAGGCCGGCCGAACGGCCAAGGGCACGAGTCTGATCAACCTCATCAACGTCGCCCAGGGCGAGCGGGTCAACGCGATCATCCCGATCCGGTCCTTCGAGGACGCCGGCTTCCTGTTCTTCGCGACCAAGAAGGGCTTCGTGAAGAAGACGGGGTTGATGGAGTTCATCAATGCAAAGCGCGCGGGCATCGTCGCGATCTCCCTGGATAAGGACGACGAGCTCGTCGCCGTGCGATTCACCGACGGGAAGGAAGAGATCATTCTGGCCACCCGGCGCGGGCAGGCGATCCGCTTCAAAGAAGCCAACGTGCGCGAAATGGGGCGCGCGGCCCGCGGTGTCATCGGGATCGCGCTGCGCAAGGACGACGCCGTCGTGGGCATGGCGATCAGCGGCGAGGGAGGATATCTCCTTGTGGCGACCGAGCTCGGGCTCGGGAAGCGGACGCTGCTGAGCCAGTACCGCCTGCAGCGCCGCGGCGGCTCAGGCGTGCGAAGCATCCGCCTGACCCCGCGCACGGGCGGCGTCGCCGCGATCCGGGCGGTCAACGATCAGGACGAACTGCTGGTCATCACCGCGCAGGGGATCGTGAACCGCCTCCTGGTCAAGGATATCTCAGCCCAGGGCCGGGAGGCGCAGGGCGTCCGGCTCCAGCGGCTCGACGAGGGCGATCGCGTGTCGGCGATGGCGCCGATCGTCGTCTCCGACGACACGGCCGACGCGTAGGGGGGCCGGCGGGGTCAGGCCCAGACGGCCAGGATGAGGCCCATGAGCACCAGCGCCACGCCCTGATAGCCGTTGACCAGCCAGTACAGCTTGACCGGCCGGCCTTCGAAGATGAATCCCCCCGCGCTCGTCGTCAGCACGAACCCGATCCACATCGTCAGCGCGACCTTCACGCCGCCGATCGCCGTCATCGCGTTCGCCCACCGCAGGACGTGGGCGAGGACAAACGACAGTACCAGCGCGGCGACGAACATCATCGAGTAAGCCTGCGGCATCGCCCCCGTCTGGAGATCCTCCGGCTTCTTGCCGATCAACTGCATCCACACGTTCCCGAACACCGGCGGCGCGTACCAAATCGCTCCGAGGATCATGGACACGAGCGCCGCGACAACGACCGCGACGTAATTGATGTGGACCTGCGGCAAGGCACTCACCTCCGCTGGCACGGCTTCACCAGGAATGTGTGTTTCCCTGCCGGTGCGACGCGCCCACGTCCGGCGTGTGATCGCACGGAGCAGGGACGGTCCTTGCCGCCCGGCGAACGTAGGAGGGCGGAATGCGCGCCGGGCCGAATCTCTCCATACGCGGACGGGCGAGGCTCTCGACGCGAACGGTGAGCCGGAGGAGGAGCAACGCGATGGATGCCGCGGTGCAGGCGCTCGTAGCCCACCTCGATGAGATGTGGGAGGGACTCCTGCGGGATGTGGCCGGGGCGGACGACACCCGCTTTCACTGGACGCCGGGTGCGGAGTTCAACTCCGTGGCGATCCTCCTGCGTCATCTCGCCGGCAGTGAGCGCTATTGGATCGGCGAAGCGATAGGCGGGATTCCCAGCCAGCGGGCGCGTGAACAGGAGTTCCTGCATGATCAGCCGCGGCGGGCGGACGTCCTGCACGCGGTCGACGTGGCGCGGCGACTGACGCGCCAGGTCCTCGCGCCCCTCTCGATGGCCGCTCTCGAGGCGGAGACCGCGCCATCGGTCACGACGGGCACGCCGCCCCGCCGCCCGACCAAGTTGTGGTCGCTGCTGCACTACATCGAACACCTAGGGTATCATCGCGGGCAGGCGTTGCTCTTGCTCAAACTTGCGCGGACGGCTCCTCGCGAGGCTGCGTCCCGCTGATCGAGGTTCCACCATGTACTGGAATGAGTGCCTGAAGACCCACGCTCGGCTGCGGAAGATCATCGGGGCCCTGGGGTTCACACACGTCGACCCGTCCCGGATCTTCTGTGTCCGCGGATACGGCTCGACCTCGGAGGCGTGGGCTCGGATCTGGGGGCTGCCGACCCTCTGGCAGCAGGTGCTCGGCACACGACCCGCGTATGTCGTCGAGATCATCGAACCTGAGTTCAGCCGCCTGCCGCCGGGCGAACAGGATCGGGTCCTGATCCACGAGTTGCTCCACATCCCCCGCACGTTTAGCGGTGCGATCCGGCCACACCGGTCGCCCAGCTTCCGGATCAACCGCAGGACGGTCGAGCGCTTCTACCAGCGCTTTATCGCCAACAGCCGGAAGCACGCGCCACGCCGCCGCCGTTCATCCCATCGGAGGTAGCCCCGGCTACCGGAAGGCGACACGGCGTGGAGCGCCCGACCCTTTAGGGCGCTGCCCACGTAGTGTAGAATGGTGATTCCGGAGGACGTGAGAGATGTTCGACAACCCTGAGAAGCTGTTCATCATCCTCATCATCGCGTTGTTTATCTTTGGTCCGCAGAAGCTCATCGGGCTCGGCGGAGCCATGGGCCGGGCGATCAGGGATTTTCGGAGCGCGGTTCGCGACGCCCAGGAGCAGTTCAGCACGGCGGTCGAAGAGGTGCACAAGACGGAAGACACGTTCTCGTCGACCGAGCCGGCGGCGCTCCCTGCGCCCGAACCGGTCACCCCGACGTTCCCGATGATCGGGGGTGCGGCTCCGGCGACGGCCGCCGCCGACTCCTCCACCTCGGGCGACCTCGATCTCGAGGGCCCTCACTCGCTCGCATCTGAGCCGTCCTCGCAGGCCGTGCTGGAGTCCCTCCAGCGAAAGGAATAACCACCGCCTCGGGTGTCTGTGCGATGACCGGGCACGGGTGATCGCCCGGTGATCCGCGTCTATCTGGTGCGTCACGGCCAGACCCTATGGAACGCCGAGGGGCGCTGTCAGGGCCGGATGAACATCGAACTGAGTCCCCTCGGGAGATCTCAGGCCGCGCGCCTGGCCGGTGTCCTTGCCGCCGTGCCGCTCGCGGCGATCTACAGCAGCCCGCTCATCCGCGCGTGGGACACGGCCCTGGCGATCGCTGCGCCCCACCGGCTCCCCGTCGTCCCGGTGGCAGATCTCCATGAGATCGACTTGGGGGTGTGGGAGGGCTTGACCGAGGGGGAGATCACCCAGCGCTTTGGCGACGTCGTCGCCCGCCGCCGCCGCGATCCCGAGCACGTCGTGCCTCTCGAGGGCGAGTCGCTGCACGAGGTGCAGGCGCGAGCGCTGCGGGCGGTGGAGGAGATCCTCGCCCGGCACGACGATGCGACCATCGCGGTGGTGGCCCACGGGGCGGTGAACAAGATGGTGCTGCTCTCGGCCCTCGATGCCCCGCTGAGTTCGTACTGGCGGATCCGCCAAGACAACGCTGGGATCAGCATCGTGGATGTGTATGGCATTCACAGGGTCGTGCGAGTGATGAACGAGACGGCGCACCTGGCGGATATTGGAGAAGAGCGCGCCGCCGCCGAGTAGCGGGCGCAGCCCCGGCTACTTCGTGAAGATCGGCAGGGTCCCGAGCGAGATGAGGTTGGGGTTCTCGTACCCGCCCTCTTCGAGCAGCACCGTGGCGCGGGCGATGACCTGGGCGCCGACCTGAGTCAGCAAGTCCTCGGTGGCTCGCAGGCTGCCTCCGGTGCTCACGACATCATCGACGACGACGACCCGGCTCCCGTGCAGCCGGTCGGCTTCGGGCCCATCGAGGACGAGCGTCTGCGGGGCTGCGGTCGTGATCGACTTCACCGTGACGGTCAGCGGCCGCTTCATATAGCCCTTCACGCTCTTCCGCAGCACGATGTAGGGCCGGTACCGGCCGGTGATGGGGTCGGAGAGGTAGGTGGCGACCATGTGGACGAGCGGCAGGGCTTTCGCTTCGATTGAGACGACGTAGTCAAATTCCATGGGCTGGAGCCGGGCGGAGATGGCTCGGGCGCAGGCGTTGGTCAGCTCCACATCTCCCCAGAGCACGAATGCCGCGATCCACAGCGAATCCGAGATCGGCACGACGGGAAGCCGCCGGCGGAGTCCGGCCACCTCGATCTCAAAGTACTCCTGACCCTCGTATTTCATCCGCATCCTCCGCCCGGTGGGGCATCTCGGCCATCTGACATTCTGGCACGGGGGCCGACACCTGTCCAGCCCGGCCCGGCTTGTGCTGCCGGCGGGTCGTTCCCTATAATTGGGGGGACGTGCGGAGGCGAATACGGGGATTGACGGGACGACAACGGTCGTTGGCGTTATAGGGGACACAGTCCGGGGAACCCTTTCGCCTCGGCTCCACAACGCGGCGTTTGCCGCGCTGGGGCTGAACTGGTGTTACGTGGCATTTCAGGTCACTCGGGACCGCCTGGAGCAGGCACTCCGGGGATTGCCCGCGCTCGGGATTGCCGGAGTCAACGTCACGGTCCCGCACAAGGAAGCCGTCCTCGCCTATCTGGACGACGTCACGGATGACGCGCGGATCGTCGGCGCGGTCAACACGATCCGGGTGGAGGGCGGCCGCTTGAGCGGGCACAATACCGATACGAGCGGCATGCTCGACGCGCTCGTGCGCGATGGCGGGCTCACCATGAAAGGGCAGCGCGCCGCGATCGTGGGGGCGGGCGGCGCAGCCCGCGCCGCCGCGTTCGCGCTGGCCGGCGCGGAGGCGGCGGCCGTGACCATCATCAACCGGAATTGGGACCGGGCGGCGGCGCTTGCCGACGCCGTTCGCCGGGCGTTCCGCTGCGCGGTCGATGCGGTCCCCCTCGATGCAAACCCGGTCACGGCGGCGCTCCGGGAGGCGACGCTCCTGGTGCAGGCCACGACCGTCGGCGGCGCACAGCGGGAGCAGTCGCCCGTCCCCGCGGAGGCGCTGCATCCGGGGATCTTCGTGATGGACATGATCTACAATCCGCACGAGACCACCCTGCTCCGGGAGGCCCGCGACGTAGGGTGCCGGACGCTCGGAGGCCTCCCAATGCTCGTGTACCAGGGCGCCCGGGCGTTTGAAATCTGGACGGGCCGGGCCGCCCCCCTGCACGTGATGCGCGACGCGGTGGGGCTGCCCGCGGAGACGGCATCCACGACATGAGCGGGACGGTGGCGCGCGGGTGTTGAGGTTCCTGACCTCCGGAGAATCCCACGGCCGAGGCCTCCTGGTCGTGGTCGAAGGCATGCCGGCAGGCGTGCCCCTCGGCGAGGACGAGATCAACGGGCAGCTGGCGCGCCGGCAGCGCGGCTACGGACGCGGCGGCCGGATGCAGATCGAGCAGGACCGCGTAGAGATTTATGCCGGGGTGATGGGCGGTCTGACGATCGGCGCGCCGATCGGGATGCACATCGGGAACAAGGACTGGCGCAAGAGCGAGCCTCCGCTCACGCAGCCGCGCCCCGGGCATGCGGACCTCGCGGGCGCGCTCAAATACCATTTCGATGATGTGCGCCGGGTGCTCGAGCGATCGAGCGCGCGCGAGACCGTGTCACGCGTCGCCGTGGGTGGGGTGTGCCGGGTGCTGCTGGCGCAGTTCGGGATCACCCTGGCCAGCCACGTGGTCGAACTCGGCGGCATCGCGATCACCCGCCGCCCCGAGCGGTACGAGGACATTCCCAAGATCGCCGAGGAATCCCCGCTGCGCTGCGTCGATCCGGAGGCCGAGGTCCGCATGATCGCGGCCATCGACAAGGCCAAAGAGGACGGTGATACGCTCGGCGGCGTGTTCGAGGTCGTCGCGACCGGCCTCCCGATCGGGCTCGGCTCGTACGTCCACTGGGACCGCCGGCTGGACGGCCGGCTCGCACAGGCGGTCATGTCCATCAACGCGATCAAAGGCGTGGAGATCGGGGAAGGGTTCCAGGAGGCGCGGCTGCCGGGGTCCTCGGCGCACGACGAGATCTTCTATGATCCCTCTCGCGGGTTTTACCGCAGTACGAACCGGGCCGGCGGGACCGAGGGCGGCATGACGACGGGGGACCCGCTCGTCGTCCGCGTGGCGATGAAGCCCCTCAGCACCCTTCGGAGCCCGCTCGCATCGGTGGATATTGTGACCAAGGAACGCGTGGAGGCGGCGGTCGTCCGCAGCGATGTGACCGCGGTCCCCGCCGCCGGCGTGATCGGCGAGGCGATGGTGGCGTTCGTGCTCGCGGATGCGATGCTCGAGAAGTTCGGTGCGGACAGCCTGGATCAGATGCGCGCCGCCTACGAGGCCCACCGGCGGTGGGTCCGCGCCGGCCCTCAGCGCGGGCCATCGTAGTCACGCCGGTGGAAGCCAACGTTGTGCTGATTGGGTTCATGGCCACGGGCAAGTCCGCCGTCGGCGAGCTCGTCGCCTCTCGCCTCGGGCGTCCCTTCATCGACACCGACGCGTTGATCGAAGCGCAGGCCGGGCGGCCGGTTCCCCGGATTTTCGCCGAGATGGGCGAGGCCGCATTCCGCCGGCTTGAGGCGGGCGTGGTGGCGGATGCGGCCGCGCGAAGCGGCTGCGTCATCGCGACGGGGGGCGGCGTCGTCCTCAGCCCTGACAACATGGACCGCCTCCGCCGGGGCGGGCTCGTCATCGCGCTTCACGCGGATCCGCGGGCCATCCTGGCGAGGGCCGGCGGCGTTGGGGACCGGCCGTTGTTGGGGGACGATCCGGAAGGCAATGTGCGCCGCCTTCTCGATGAGCGGGCGCCGCTGTACCGCGCCGCCGATCTCGCGATCGAGACCTCGTCGCTCTCGGTCGACGCCGTCGCCGACCGCGTGGTCGCCTTTGTCCGGGCGCGCGCGGGGACCGGGGCCGCCCGGACGGCCCATCCCCATCTCGCGTGCGTGCGGGTGGATCTGGGCTCCCGGAGCTACGACGTCTGGATCGGCGAGGGAGTGCTCGAGGATGCCGCCGCGTACATGGAGCGCTGCGGGATCCGGGGCCGCCTCGCCCTGCTCACGCATCCGCGCATTGACGCCCTGTACGGCCGCGCGCTGGCCGACCGGCTGCGCGTGGCCGGCTACGACGTGGTGGCGCTCACGGTCCCGGCGGCGGAGTCGAGCAAGAGTCTCCGAGTGGCCGAGCGGATGTATCACGCCCTGATCGATGCGCGGTTCGACCGGCACGCGGCCCTGCTCGCGCTCGGCGGGGGCGTGGCGGGCGATCTGGGAGGGTTCGTCGCCGCGACGTTCCTGCGCGGCATCGCCTGGGTGGCGGTGCCGACGACGCTCCTCGCGCAGGTCGACGCCAGCATCGGCGGGAAGACCGGGATCAACCTGCGCGCCAAGAACCTCATCGGCGCCATCCACCAGCCCGCGCTCGTCTTGTCGGATATCGGGACCCTGCGCTCGCTGCCGCCCCGGGAGGTACGGTCCGGGATGGCCGAAGTGGTCAAGACCGGCGTGATCGGAGATCCGCTCCTGTTCGAGTTCGTCGAGCAGCGCCCTCGGGCAATCCTCCGCCGCGACCCCGAGGCGCTGGCCTGGATCGTCGGCCGGTGCGCGGCATACAAAGCCGGTATCGTGGCCGGGGATGAACGGGAGGCCGGCGAGCGTATGGTGCTCAACTACGGTCACACGATCGGTCACGGCATCGAGGCTGCGGCGGGATACCGAGGATTCACCCACGGCGAAGCCATCGCCGTGGGCATGACGCTCGAAGCCCAGGTGTCCGCCCGGCTCGGCCTTTGCGATGCCGTCCTGGTCGAGCGTCAAACCCGCACGCTGGCCGCGCTCGGCCTGCCCGTTCGGCTGGGGGCGCTCGGGCGCGGGAAGGCCCCCGCCTCTGACCGGATTCAGGCGGCAATGGCGCACGACAAGAAGGCCAGCGCGGGCCGGCTCCGCTTCGCCCTGCCCGAGGCGCTGGGGCGCACGGTGATCCGCGACGACGTTCCACCCGCGCTCGTGGAGGAGGTGCTTGCCGGTGGTTAAAGTCCTGGTGCTCCACGGGCCGAACTTGAACCTGCTCGGGGAGCGTGAGCCGTCGGTGTACGGTGCGATGACGCTCGCGGAAATCGACCGGCGGATTCAGGCGCTGGCGCGCGCGGAGGGGGCCTCGGTTGACACGTTTCAGAGTAATCATGAAGGCGCGATCATCGATCGCCTGCACGCCTCGCGCGGGCGATACGACGCGGTCGTGATCAACCCGGGCGCCCTGACCCACTATTCGTTCGCGCTCCGCGATGCGATCGCGTCGATCCCGGAGCCGGTGATCGAAGTTCACCTCTCCAACATTCACGCGCGGGACGCGTTCCGGCACACATCGGTCGTCTCCCCCGTTGTGAAGGGGCAGATCGCCGGGTTCGGCGTGCACAGTTACCTGCTGGGCCTGCGCGCGGCGCTGGCGGTGGTAGCGCAGGGAGAGTCCGCGCAACAGCCGTCGCGGCGCGCACCGCGCACGGCTCGGCAGCGGCGCGCGGGGGCGTCGCGGAGGAAGCCCTGAGCGCCCGTCGAAGCAACACGCCACCATGACCGGAACGCCGGGAGGCTGACGATGCGGTTCCGCGGAGTTCGGGGGGCGGTGACGGTCGACGCCAACACGGAGAAGGCGATCCTGGATGCCACCTACGACCTCCTCCAGCAGATGATCAAGGCGAACGAGGTCGAGGCGGATGACATCGCCGGCGTCATGTTTACCGTGACGTCCGATTTGAACGCGGCCTTTCCCGCCGAGGCGGGCCGGCGGCTTCCCGGCTGGGCGCATGTCCCGTTGATGTGTGCGCAAGAAGTGCCGGTCCCCGGCGCCCTCCCGCGGTGCGTGCGCGTGCTCATGCTCGTCAACACCACGAAGACCGCGGGGGAGGTGGAGCACATCTACCTCCGCGAAGCGGAGCGGCTCCGCCCGGATCTGACCTCCAAGCCGTGACGCCGGCCGAGCATGGCCGGTGACCGTGTTCGCCCGCTCGTAGTCTCCCCGGGACGCCCGCTGCGGGGCGTCGTGCGCGTCCCCGGCGACAAGTCCATCTCCCACCGTGCGGCGATCCTGGGCGCGATCGCGCACGGCACGACCCGGATCTGGGGATTTCTCCGCGCCGAGGACTGCCTGTCGACCCTGCGGTGCCTCCGGGCCTTGGGCGTTGCGATCGACGACCGCGGGAGCGAGATGGAGATCCGGGGAGGCGGGCTCCGCGAGCCTGAGGAGATCCTGGACGTCGGCAACTCGGGGACCACGCTACGCCTGCTCGCCGGCGTGCTCGCGGGACAGCGCTTTCACAGCGTGCTGACCGGGGACGCCTCGATCCGCCGCAGGCCCATGGATCGCGTTGTCGACCCGCTGCGCCGGATGGGCGCCAGGATCTCCGGGCGCGAGGGCGGGCGGCTCGCGCCGCTGGCGATGAGCGGGGGAGAGCTGCGCGGTATCACCTATGCCACCCCGGTGGCGAGCGCCCAGGTGAAGTCCGCGCTGCTGCTCGCCGGGCTCTTTGCGGACGGCGACACGGTGGTCCAAGAACCGCTGCAGAGCCGCGACCACACCGAGCGCATGCTCGGCGCGTTCGACGCCGAGGTCGTCCGCGGCGGCCTCACGGTCCGGCTGCGGGGCCCCCAGGCGCTCAGCGGGACCGAGGTCCGCGTGCCTGGGGATCTCTCGTCCGCCGCGTTTTTCCTCGTCGCCGCGGCGCTGGTCCCCGGTTCCGAATTGGCGGTCGCCGGCGTGGGCCTGAACCCGACCCGGACCGGCGTCCTCGACGCCCTGAGGATGATGGGAGCTGCCGTCGAGGTCCGGGACCTCAAGGAAGAAAGCGGGGAACCGGTGGGCACCGTCCTGGTGCACGGCGGTCACCTCCACGGGACGGTGATCGGCGGAGATCTGATCCCGCGTGCCATCGACGAACTGCCGGTGCTCGCGGTTGCGGCCTCCCTCGCGGAGGGCGAGACCGTGATCCGGGACGCGGCTGAGTTACGGGTAAAGGAGTCGGACCGCATCGAAGCGCTCGCGCGCGAACTGGGCCGCCTCGGAGCGAGGGTCGAGGCACGGCCGGACGGTCTCGCCATCGTCGGGACGCGGCGGCTGCGGGGTGGACGTGTGGCGAGCGCAGGGGATCACCGCATCGCCATGGCCCTCGCCGTGGCGGGGCTCTGCGCCGACGGGGCGGTGACCGTCGACGATCCCGCCTGTATCGAGACGTCGTTTCCTGGGTTTGCGGACGCTCTCCGCCACGCGACCGGCGGATGAGCGACCATGTGCTTCAGCTGCTGGCGGCTTCGGCCATCGTGTGCCTGGCGTCGATGATCAAGGGCACGATCGGGTTCGGATTCCCGCTCGTGGCGGTCCCGTTGCTGTCGACCCTGATGGGGCCCCGGGTCGCGATCCCGGTCGTCGCGATTCCCACGCTGCTCAGCAATGTGCTCGTCTTTCGCCGCGGCGGCGCCGGCGGTGCTCCTGCGGCGATGTGGACGGCGCTGAGCGGTCTCGCGGTGGGGACGGTAGCGGGGGCGCTCCTGCTCGGGTCGCTCGACGCGCGCCTTGTGTCCGGGCTCGTCGGGCTCGTCGCCATCCTGTATGTGCTCGCGACCGCGCTCCGCTTGACGGTGAGGGTGCCCGCCGCGTCGGCCCGGCAGGTCGGGCCGGTGTTCGGCGTGCTCGCGGGACTGATGGGTGGGGCCACGGGGATCTCCTCCCCGCTCATGGCCAGTTACCTGCTGCTCCTCCGGCTCGAGAAGCGGGAGTTCGTCTTCTGGATCACCGTGATGTTCTTCATCGTCAACATCGCCCAGGTCGCCACGTACTTCCGCCTCGGCCTCTACGCGGTGCCGGTGCTGACCACCGCGCTCCTGGTCTGCGTGCCCATGGTGATCGGGACCCTCGCCGGCCTGGCGCTGCAGGACCGGCTCGCGCCCAGGTTGTTTGAGCGGGTCGTGCTCGTCGTGGTCTTCGCGGCCGGGCTCAACCTGGTGGTGCAGAGCCTTCGATAGCTTCTTCCCTGCGCTGCCGTACGTGCTCCCACGTTTCGGGATTGACCAAGTGTGCAGGCCGCTCGCCCCTCAGGACGTGGAGGATCTGGCCCGCGGCGGATACGGACAGATCGCGCGCCGCTTCCGCCGTGAGGCCCGCCACGTGGGGGGTCAGGATGAGGTTGTCCAGCGCGTAGAGTGGACTGTGGGCGGGCGGCGGCTCCGGGTCAAACACATCGATCGCTGCTCCACGGATCCAGCCTTCGCGGAGGGCACGAATGAGCGCGGCCTGCTGGACAATTGGGCCGCGCGCCGTGTTCACCAGGAACGCGTGCGGCCGCATCCGGCGGAGTTCAGCCTCGCCAATCATCCCGCGCGTGTCGTGCGTCAACTCCGCATGAACCGAGACGAAGTCGGGCTCGCGGAGCACGCCGGAGAGATCCTCGACCCGAACGGCGCCGACCTCCTCGGCTCTGCTGGAGGGCACGTACGGGTCGTACGCGAGGACGCGCATGTGAAAAGCCGCGACGCACTTTCGGGCGACCTCGGTTCCGATCGTGCCGAGCCCGATGAGCCCCACCGTCCGGCCCTCCAGGCTGATTCGGGCCGACCCGTCTCGGTTGGCCCAGCCGTCGCCTTTTCTCGTGGCCGCATCGGAGCGAGAAATCTGCTTCGCCAGGTCGAGCATCAGGGCGACCGTATGCTCGGACACCGGGATTGTCCCCAACCCAGGGTTGTTCACCACGGCGATTCCCCGCTCCGTCGCCTCTGGAATGTCGACCGCATCGGTGCCGCGCCCGGATGTACTGATCACCAGGAGCCGGCGTCCCTCGCGGATGGCATCCCCCCTGAGGCGCGTCGGATAGCGCACCCACACCGCCGAGGCCGTGCTGATTGCCTGGAGGATCGCCTCGTGGTCCGGGTCGCTCAGCACGTGGACATCGGCGTGGGCGGCCAAGAGTGCCTCGCCGGCCTTGTCGTACATCGATCCGACGAGCAGGACCTTGGGGCGCGTTGGTGAGGTCATCGGGTCGCTCCTCCAACGATGCCGCGAGCGCGGAGCCGGCTGATCTCCTCCCGGCGATAGCCGTAATCCATGAGGATCTCATCGGTATGCTGTCCGGGGTCCGGCGGCAGGTCGAGCCGTGCCGCCCGCTCGCCGTCGATAGTAATCGGCAGGTTCGCGAGGCGAAGGTCGGGGATCGCCGGGTGGGGCACAGGTGGAAACAAGTTAAGCGCCTCCACCTGAGGATCCGCCGCGACCTCGTCCAGCTTTCGCACCCGGCTACAGGGAATGTCGCCCGCGAGTAGCACCGCCTCCCACTCGCGCGCCGTCCGCGTCAGAAACCGTGCTTCCAGGATCTCGTGCAGGGCGTCGCGGTTGGTGACACGGTCGGCGTTGGTACGGAACCGGGAGTCTCCGGCGAGCTCGGGGGTGCCGAGCGCGTTACACAACCGCTCGAAGATCGAGGTGTTCCCCGCTGCGAGTTGCAGGTAGCCGTCGCGCGTGGCAAAGCCCTCGTAGGGCGCGATCATGGCCGCCCGAGAACCGACGGGCCCCGGCGCGCGGCCGGTCGCGAGGTAGGCAACGAGGTGATAGCCGACCCAGGCGACGCCGGTTTCGAGCAGGCTCGTTTCGATCCGGCAGCCGCGCCCGCTCCGCTCGCGGGCGTGCAACGCGCCGAGCACGCCCAGTGCTGCCCACATCCCCGCCCCGATATCCACAATCGATGGGCCCGTGCGGCACGGCGGCCGGCCCGGCTCGCCGGTCATGCTCATGATGCCCGAGTACGCCTGGATGACCGGATCATACCCCGGGCGGTCCGCGAGCGGTCCGGTTGACCCGAATCCGGTGATCGAGCAATAGACGATTTTGGGGTTGCCGGCGCGGACGTGTGCGTAGTCCAGCCCACGCTTTGCCAGGCTGCCGGTGCGAAAGCTCTCGACGAGCACGTCCACCTCCGCGGCGAGGCGGCGCACGATCGCTTGGCCGTCCGGATGGTCGAGGTCGACGACCAGGCTTCGCTTGTTGCGATTGAAACTGAGAAAAATCGTGCTGATGCCGTTCCAGTCGGGCGGCCGCCACTCGCGCGTGTCGTCGCCAACGCCGGGGCGCTCCACCTTGATGATGTCGGCGCCGAGGTCCCCCAGGATCATTGAGCAGAATGGCCCGGCGATGTTGCGGGTCAGGTCGAGGACGCGAATACCGTCGAGGACCGCCGCCATAGACTTACCCTCCGCCCTGCGACGTCGCGCGCATGATCTCACCTTTTCCTTAGTCTGCAGCTTGCGGATTCGCTGTCCATGGGTTTGGCGTCCTTCCTGGCCCCCGCGGGTACGGTTTCCCCTCATCTGGTGCAATCGCTTGACGCGGTATGCTATGATGTACTGTACATTCACGAACGACCAAGCCCGATGACGGGGGCGAGTACGCCCGGTCGGCGAGTGCACAGAGACCCGCGTGAACGGTGGAAGCGCGGGCGCGCGCCGGGGCGGAATGGACCCCTGAGGGGTTGAGGCGAACGGCGGCGCAGCCGCCGAGTAGCCGCCGCCGGCGTCCTCTGCCGTTACCGGAGGTAGGACCTGGCGCCATCCGGCGCCGGTCCGGTGAGCGTCCCGGCCGAGAGGCCGGGAAAGTGGGGTGGTACCGCGGGTGGTGCACGAGACCTCCCGTCCCGAGGGGACGGGGGGTTGTTGTGTTTTCTAGGGGCTGAGGAGGCGGTACATGATCGTCGTCATGGGGCCCGGACACACCCGGCCGCAGCTGGATGCGGTCATCCAAAAGATCGAAGAAGGCGGCCTCAGCGTGCAGATCAACGAGGGCGTCGAGCGGATCGTCATCGGCGTCATCGGCGAGAGCCACACCAAGGAGCTTCTGCGCGAGCACATCGAGGCGATGCCGGGCGTCGAGAGCGTTGTCCGCATCCTGCAGCCGTACAAACTGGTGAGCCGGGAGTTCCACGGCGGCGGCGATTCGACCGTCTGGGTGGGGGACGTTGCGATCGGGGGCAGCCGCGTGGTCGTGATCGCCGGTCCCTGCTCGGTCGAGAGCCGCGAGCAGGCCCTCGAGACGGCGCGGGCGGTGAAGGGCGCAGGGGCGCAGCTGCTCCGCGGCGGCGCGTTCAAGCCGAGGACCTCCCCGTACTCGTTTATGGGACTCGAGGAAGAGGCACTCAAGATTCTGGCGGAAGCCCGCGAGCTCACCGGGCTGCCCGTCGTCACGGAAGCGATGGACGCGCGGCAGCTCGAGCTGGTCGTCAAGTACGCAGACATGGTGCAGATCGGCGCGCGGAACATGCAGAACTACACGCTTCTCCGGGATGCGGGCCGCGTGAAGCGTCCGGTGATGCTCAAGCGGGGACCGGGCGCGACGATCGAGGAGCTGCTGCTCGCGGCCGAATACATCATGGCCGAGGGAAACCCCAACGTCGTGCTCTGCGAGCGCGGCATCCGGACGTTCGAAAACTACACGCGGTTCACCCTCGACCTCAACGCGGTGCCGGTGCTGAAACGCCTGACGCACCTGCCGGTGATCGTCGATCCCTGCCACGGGACCGGCAAATGGGAGTTCGTCACGCCGATGGCCCGGGCGTCTGTAGCGGCGGGCGCCGACGGCCTGCTGGTGGAAGTCCACCCCGAGCCCGCCCGGGCGTTGAGCGACGGGCCGCAGCAGCTCACGCCGCAGAACTTTTCACTGATGATGCAGGAGCTCGACGCGATCGCCCTCGCCGTGGGGCGGCGCGTCTAGCGGCGGGCGTTCATGTTTCAGCGCGCAACGCTTATCGGCGTGGGCCTGATCGGAGGCTCGCTCGGCATGGCGCTGCGTGCGCGGGGGCTCGCCCGCGAGGTCGTGGGTGTCACACGAACGGAGGCGGCGATCCCGGCGGCCCGGAGCCGCGGGGCGATCGACCGGGGCACCGTGGACCCCGTGGCGGGCGTGGACGGAGCGGACCTGGTGATCCTGGCTGTTCCCCCCGAGCAGGTCGTGCCGGTGGCCCGGCGCGTGATCCCGTCCCTCCGGCGGGGGGCCTTGGTCACCGATGTCGCGAGCGTCAAGGGCGATCTTGTCCGGTCGGTCGACGCGTTGATCGGGGCAGAGGCCGCGGTGACGTTTGTGGGCGGGCACCCCATGGCGGGCAATGAGGGTCAGGGCATCGCCGCGGCGGAGCCTGGATTGTTTGAAGGGACCGTGTACCTTCTGACGCCCACCCCCACCACCCCGCGCGCGGGCGTCGACCGGCTCGCCGATCTGGTGAGGGCGTTCGGCGCGCTCCCCATCGAGATGGCGCCGGAAGAGCACGACCGGACGGTGGCGCTGGTCAGCCACCTCCCGTATCTCGTCGCGGCAGCGCTGATGGGGGCGACCGGCGACGCCGTCCCGGCGGCGGGCCCCGCGTTTCTCGGGGCGACGCGGGTCGCGGGGAGTCCCGTGGCGCTGTGGGCACAGATCTGCCGGCTGAACCGTGAGCCGATTCGGCTCGCCCTGCGCGCATTTCGGGACGAACTGGCCCAGCTCGAGGCGGCGATCGGGAACGGGGACCGGCTCGACGCGCTCCTCGAAGCCGCGCGAGATGCCCGGCGCCGGCTCGGCATGCACAGCAGCATCCCGGACACGGATAGGAAGGAACGGGGCGGATGATGACACAGGCGCTCGTACTGGAACCTGGGACGCAGGAGTTCGACCGCCGGGCGCGGGAGGGCAACCTCGTGCCCGTGTCGTGCGAGGTCGTCGCGGATCTCGACACGCCGATCTCCGCGTTCCTCCGTCTGCGCGGCCTTCCCCATCCCTACCTGCTCGAGAGCGTCGAAGGGGCGGAGAAGGTCGCCCGGTACTCGTTCCTCGGCGCCCAGCCGCGGATGCTCCTCAGGGCCTACCCGACGTACGTGGAGATCGACGAAGGGGGCGTGGTCCGGCGGACCACACAGGACCCGCTGGAGGAGGCGCGGGCGATACTGCAGCGGTACCGGCCGGTGGCCGATCCGACGCTGCCGCGGTTCTACGGCGGCCTTGTCGGCTGGTTTGGATACGATCTGATACGGACGATCGAGCATCTGCCGAACCGGCCCCCGGATGACCGCGGCCTGCCCGTGTGCAGCCTGCAGCTCGCCGACACGGTGATGATCTTCGACCATCTGCGCCATCGGATCCGGATCGTGGCCAACGCGCTCGTGGACGACGGGGCGGAGCGCGCCTATCGCGCCGCGCGCGAGCGAATCGAAGAATGGCTCGAGCGCCTGCGACGGCCCTTGTCCGAAGCGGCCGCCGCGGCGGCGCTCCCCACGCTGGCGGTCCGCTCCAACATGACCCGCGAGCAGTACGTGGCGGCCGTCCGCCGGTGCAAAGAGTACATCTACGCCGGCGACGCGTTCCAGATCGTGTTCTCACAGCGCTTTGCTGTCGAGACCGGCGCCCTCGATCCGTTCGCCGTCTACCGCGCGCTCAGGATGATCAACCCGTCCCCATTCATGTTCTTTTTGGAGGGCGAGGACGCCACACTCGTGGGCGCTTCCCCGGAGCTCCTGGTCCGCCTCGAGGACGATCTCGTCGAGATGCGGCCCATCGCCGGCACGCGGCGGCGCGGCCTGACCGAGGACGAAGACCAGCGGCTCGCCGAGGAGATGCTGGCCGACGAGAAGGAACGCGCAGAGCACGTCATGCTGGTCGATCTGACCCGGAACGATATCGGGAGGATCGCCAGGTACGGCACGGTGCGCGTGTCCGAGTTGATGGCGGTCGAACGGTACTCGCACGTCATGCACATCGTGAGCAATGTCCAGGGGCGCCTCGCACCCGGCCGGGATGCGATCGACGTCCTGCGTGCCGTGTTTCCGCACGGGACCGTCAGCGGCGCTCCCAAGGTGCGGGCCATGGAGATCCTGGACGACCTCGAGCCCACGGCGCGCGGGCCGTACGCGGGCGCCGTCGGGTACGTCGGGTACGGCGGCGCGCTCGATACCTGCATCGGGATCCGCACGATCGTCATGAAGGACGGCGTGGCATATGCGCAGGCCGGCGGGGGGATCGTGGCCGACTCCGATCCGTCCGCCGAGTACGACGAGACGATCAACAAGGCCAAGGTGTTGATCCGGGCGATCGAAACGGCGGGGCGGGGGCTGTAACCCATGATCCTGGTCATCGACAACTACGACTCCTTCACCTACAACCTCGTCCAGTATCTCGGCGAGTTGGGGGAAGCGCCGCAGGTATTCCGCAACGACGCGATCACGGTGCCTGAGATCGCCGCGCTGGCGCCCGAGGCGGTGGTGATCTCGCCCGGACCGTGTACGCCGGGGGAAGCCGGGGTCAGTACGCCGATGATCCCCGCCCTCGTCGGCCGGGTGCCGATCCTGGGCGTGTGCCTAGGGCATCAGTGCATCGGCGCCGCGCTCGGCGCCCCGGTCATCCGCGGTCGGGCGCCTGTCCACGGGAAGACCTCGTGGGTCCACCACGACGGCCGGACGATCTTCAAGGGCCTGCCGAGCCCGCTCGTCGGGACACGGTACCACTCGCTCGTCATCGACGAGGCCGGGCTGCCCGAGTGCCTCCAGGTGTCGGCGCGCACGGAGGATGGCGTCATCATGGGGGTGCGCCACCGCGACGCGCTGGTGGAAGGCGTGCAATTTCACCCCGAGTCTATCCTGACCGAGCACGGCCACGCCCTGCTGAAGAATTTTCTGGACCTGGCACGGTCGTCACGGACGCCGGAGACGCGGGCCGGGGCCGGGGAGGGGTAGGGGATGGCGCTGAGGGCGGCGATCGCGAGGGTGGTCGGCCATCACACGCTGACCGAGGAGGAGGCCCACGAGGCGATGGGCATCATCATGGACGGCGAGGCCACCCCGGCGCAGATCGCCTCCTTCATCACCGCGCTCGCGGTGCGCGGGGAGACGGCCGAGGAGATCACCGGGTTCGCCCGGGCGATCCGCGAGCACGCCGTCACGATCACGCCCCGGGCCGACCACATCGTCGACATCGTGGGAACGGGCGGGGACCGGCTCAACACCTTTAACATCTCCACGGTCGCCGCGTTCGTGATCGCGGGTGCCGGGGGCCACGTGGCGAAGCACGGCAACCGGGCCGCGAGCAGCAAGTGCGGAGCCGCCGACGTCCTCGAGGCGCTCGGAGTCAACCTTCAGGCGCCCCCCGAGGTGGTGCAGGCCTGCGTCGAGGATGTCGGATTCGGGTTCATGTTTGCACCCCACTTCCACCCCGCGTTCAAGCACGCGCTCGCGCCGCGCCGCGAGATTGGGATCCGGACGGTGTTCAACATTCTCGGCCCGCTGACCAACCCGGCGCGCGCCCGACGGTATCTCCAAGGTGCGCCAAGCGCCGCGCACACGGAACTCATGGCGCGCGTGCACGTGTCGCTCGGCGCCGACCGGGTATTTGTCGTCCACGGACAAGACGGCATGGACGAGATCTCGATTTGCGCGCCGACGCAGGTGTCGGAGGTGGAGGACGGGACCGTCCGCACCTACACGCTGAGCCCCGAGGACTTCGGGTTCTCGCGTGCCCCGCTCGCGGCGATCCGCGGGGGGACCCCGGAGGAGAACGCGGAGATCTGCGTGAGCATCTTGCAGGGAGAGCGGGGACCGCGCCGGGACATCGTGGTGATGAACGCCGGCGCGGCGCTGGTGGCTGCCGGGGTCGCCGTGAAGACCCCCGACGGCATCGCCCTGGCCGCCCGGAGCATTGATTCCGGCGCCGCGTACGCGAAGCTCGAAGCGCTGCGCCTGCGGACCAAGTTTGCCTGAGGCGAAGCCGGTGACCGGCGTCCTGCACGAGATCGTCGCCCACAAGCGGACAGAACTCGCCGAACGCCGGCGCCGCGTCCCGCTCGACGAGGTGCGCCGCCGCGCGGCGGGGGCGGATCCGGCGCGCCCGTTTCTCGCCGCGCTCCGGGGTCCGAAGATCCGGCTCATCGCGGAGGTGAAGGGCGCCTCACCCTCCGCCGGTACGATCCGCGCGGCGTTCGACCCCGCCGCGATCGCTCGGGGATACGAAGGCGCAGGGGCCGCGGCGATCTCGGTCCTGACCGACGCGCGGTATTTTCGGGGCGCGGACGAGCACCTGGTCTCGGTGCGGCGGGCGGTGCGGGTGCCCGTCCTGCGAAAGGACTTCGTCGTCGACCCATACCAGGTATACGAAGCGCGCGCGCTCGGGGCGGACGCCGTCCTCCTTATCGTGATGATCCTCCCGCCGCCTGCGCTGGCGGAGCTCCTGGGGCTGGCGCAGGAGCTCGGCATGGCCGCGCTCGTCGAGGTGCACTCGGACGCGGACCTCGATGGCGCGCTCGCGGTTCGCGCGCCGCTCATCGGGATCAACAACCGTAACCTCGACACGCTCGAGACATCGCTCGACCCGGCGCGCCGGCTGCATCCCCGTATCCCCGACGGGGTGACGGTGGTCGCCGAGAGCGGGATCGAGGAGCGGCCGCAGGTCGAGGAGATGGAGCGGCTGGGTATCCACGCGGTCTTGGTAGGCACGGCGCTGATGCGGGCGCCGGATCCGCCGGCCCGCGTGCGGGAACTGCTCGGGATCAGGAGATAGCGGGGCGGCCGCGGAGGCCGTCCGGCGCAGGGAGGGATCATGACAGCCACGGAAACGAAGGTCAGGCCGGTGACGCGGACGACGGGGGGGAAGCGGGGCCGCCTCCTCACAGGGGACCGCCCGACCGGCAAGCTCCACCTGGGCCACTACGTCGGATCGCTCGAGAACCGCCTCCGGCTCCAGGAGGAGTACGAGTGCTTCTTCCTGGTTGCCGATTATCACACCCTGACGACCGGCGCCGAACGGACTCGAGAGGTGGCGGGCAACATCCGCGAGCTTGTCCTCGACTACCTCAGCATCGGGATCGACCCGCACAAGAGCACGATCTATCTGCAGTCCTTGATTCCTGAAGTGGCGGTGCTCCACCTCATCTTCTCCATGCTGACCGCGGTCCCGCGTCTCCAGCGCGTCCCCACCCTCAAGGAGGTGATGCGGGACCTCAAGCTCGAGACCGCGTCGCTCGGCCTGCTCTCGTATCCGGTGCTCCAGGCGGCCGACATCCTGATGGTGCGGGCGGACGTAGTGCCGGTGGGGAGGGACCAGGCGAGCCACCTCGAGGTCACACGCGAGATCGCCCGGCGGTTCAACGAGCTGTACGGCACTGTGTTCCCGGAGCCCGAGACCGTGACCGGCCGTGTGGGCACGCTGGTGGGGACGGACGGACAGGCCAAGATGAGCAAGTCGCTCGACAACGCGATCTACCTTTCGGATGACGCCGCGACGGTGACGCGCAAGGTCAGTAAGATGTTTACAGATCCGACGCGGATCCACCCGACCGACCCCGGCCACGTGGAAGGCAATCCCGTCTTCATTTACCATGACGCGTTCAATAAGGACCGCGCCGAGGTGGACGAGCTCAAGGACCGCTACCGTAAGGGCACAGTGGGCGACGTCGAGGTCAAGCAGCGGCTCGCCCGCGTCCTCAACGAGTTCCTGGACCCGATCCGCGAGCGGCGGGCCGGCTTTGCGGCGGACCCAAAGCACCTCGAAGAGGTGATCATCGAAGGGAGCCGCGGGGCGCGCCGCGAGGCGCAGGAGACGCTGCGTCTCTGCCTCGAGCGGATGGGGATGGACTACTTCCGCACGGGCGCGCAGGATCGGCCGTAGCCGGCCTCGTGATGGTGCGCGTCAAGATCTGCGGGATCAAGCGGCTCGAGGACGCCCTGGCTGCGGTGGACGCCGGGGCCGATGCGATCGGGCTGAACTTCTGGCGTCCCGGCCGCCGGTACGTGACGCCCGAGACCGCCCGCGTGATCGCACGCGCGATCCCGCCCTTCGTCGCCCGGGTCGGGGTGTTCGTGGATGAGGACCCCGAGACGATTCATGAGATCGCCGCGCTCTGCGGCCTGGACGCGCTGCAGCTGCACGGGTCCGAGACCCCGGAGTTCTGCCGGCAGTTCGACCGGCCGGTGATCAAGGGCGTCAAGGTCCGCGGCGCACAGAGCGTCGACGGGCTCGCCCGATACCAGGTGGCCGCGTTTCTGCTGGACGCAGACGTGCCCGGCGAGATGGGCGGGACCGGCCGGCGATTTGATTGGGCCCTCGCCGTCCGTGCCAAGGAGGCGGGGCCCGTGATTCTGTCCGGAGGGCTCACGCCCGAGAATGTGGCCGACGCGATTCGGACCGCGACCCCCTACGCGGTGGATGTGGCGAGCGGGGTCGAGACCGACGGGCATAAGGACCCGGCGAAGATCAGGGCGTTCGTGGCTCAAGTACAGCAATGGAATAACGCGGAGGTGCGGCGATGACCGTCCAGCCCCACACAGAGGTGCGTTCCCGGGGGCGGTTCGGCGCATATGGAGGGCGGTACGTGCCGGAGACGCTGATCCCGGTCCTCGACGAACTGGAGGCCGCGTACACCGCGGCGGTCCGCGATCCTGCGTTCATCGCCGAAATGAACCGGTATCTTAAAACCTTCTGCGGCCGGCCGACTCCCCTGTATTTCGCGCGGCGGCTGACCGAGAGGTGCGGCGGCGCACGGATCTACCTGAAGCGCGAGGATCTCCTCCACACCGGGGCGCACAAGATCAACAACACAATCGGTCAGGTGCTCCTGGCGGTGCGCATGGGGAAGCGCCGGATCATCGCGGAGACCGGGGCGGGCATGCACGGCGTAGCCACGGCTACGGCCGCAGCGGCATTTGGCCTCCCCTGCGACGTATACATGGGCACCGAGGACATAGAGCGTGTGGCCCTCAACGTGCTTCGGATGAACCTCCTGGGGGCCCGCGTCATCCCGGTCGACTCGGGCAGCCGGACGCTCAAGGACGCCATCAATGAGGCGCTGCGGGACTGGGTGACCAACGTGGCGACCACCCTGTATGTCATCGGCTCGGTGGTGGGCCCGCATCCATATCCCACGCTCGTCCGTGATTTCCAGTCGGTGATCGGCCGCGAGGCGCGGGCGCAGGCGCTCGAGGCGGAGGGCCGGCTGCCGGACTGTGTGGTTGCCTGCGTCGGAGGGGGGAGCAACGCGATGGGGCTCTTCCATCCATTTAAAGATGACCCCGGCGTGGCGATGGTCGGCGTCGAGGCCGGCGGGCTGGGGCTCGCCTCGCAGCAGCATGCCGCCACCCTGTGCGCGGGAAGCCCGGGGGTGCTGCACGGGGCGATGAGTTATCTCCTCCAAGACGCCGACGGCCAGGTGCTGCCTACGCACTCGGTCTCCGCCGGACTCGACTATCCGGGCGTCGGCCCCGAGCACGCCTACTTCAAGGACATGGGGCGCGCCCGGTACGTCTCAGTCACCGATACCGAGGCGCTCGAGGGATTTCACCTGCTCTGCCGCACGGAGGGGATCATCCCGGCGCTCGAGCCCGCCCACGCGGTGGCCTATCTCCGCGAGCTTGCGCCGCAGTTGGGCCGGGACCGGGTCATCGTGCTCGGTCTCAGCGGCCGCGGTGACAAGGATGTCGACACGGTCAGGAAGATGGGCCCTCAACCGTGATCCCCGCGACGACCGGCAATCGCCTGACGAAGGCGCTGGCGGACCTGCGGGCGCGCAACCGGCGCGCGCTGATCCCGTATGTGATGGCCGGAGACCCCACGCCGGAGGCAACCGTGCGCCTCGCGGAGATCCTGGTTGACGCGGGCGCCGACGTCATCGAGCTGGGCGTGCCCTTCAGCGACCCCATCGCCGACGGTCCGGTCAACCAGCGCGCCGGGCTCCGGGCAATGGCGCACGGCATGAGCCTCCGGCCCGCGTTGGACCTGGTGGCGCGCCTGCGCGAGCGCATGACGGTCCCGCTCGTCTTTATGACCTATTACAACCTGATCCTTCGGATCGGCCTTCACCGGTTTTGCCGCCACGCCGCCGGTGCCGGGCTGGACGGGCTGATTGTCGCGGATCTCC
The DNA here is from genome assembly GCA_035703895.1 of bacterium. Classification (NCBI taxonomy): domain Bacteria; species bacterium. The sequence goes on from DASSXJ010000085.1 coordinate 36,359, forward strand.
CGCCCGAGGAGGGAGGCGAGCTCGGAGCCGCTTCCCGGCAGGAGGATCTGGCCACCATCTTCCTGCTCGCGCCGACCAGCACGGAGCAGCGGATCCGGGCCGTCGCCGCGGCGTCAACGGGGTTTGTCTATTGCGTCTCGAGAACCGGTGTCACCGGTGTGCGGGACGAGCTGCCCGAGGGCGTGCGGGAGCTGGTCCTGCGGATCCGGGAGCAGACGGACACGCCCATCTGCGTGGGGTTCGGCCTGAGCCGGCCCGAGCAGGTGCGCGAGGTCGCCTCGGTCGCCGACGGCGTCATCGTCGGCAGCGCCCTCGTGCAGATGATCGAGGAGGCGCCGGACGCCCTCGACCGCGTCGGGATGTTCGTGCGCACACTGAGGTCGGCGATCGACGATCGGTGACCGGCGGGCATTGACAGCCCCCAAGTGGGGCACATACCGTGGGAAGAGGGCCGGTCGGGCTCCAGCCGAAAGGGGGATGTCGCTCGTGCAGCCGCAGGTGCCGGGGGGTTCCGTCCACGTCAGCGAGGGGCTGGAAGGGGTCGTCGTCGCAGACAGCCGCATCTGCTTCGTCGACGGGATCGAAGGCCGGCTCCTGTACCAGGGCTACGACATCCACGATCTCGCCGAGCACGCCTCCTTTGAGGAGGTGGCGTACCTCCTGTGGCACGGCGAGCTCCCCACGCGTGCTCAGCTCGACCAGCTGAACCGTGATCTCGTCCAAGCCAGGGCGCTCCCCGCGCCGGTGATGTCGCTCATGAAGGCGTTCCCAAAGGACGCGCTCCCCATGGACGTCCTGCGCACCGCGGTCTCGATCCTCGGACTCTCCGACCCCGATGGAGGCGACAACTCGGCCGACGCCAACGTGCGGAAGTCGATCCGGCTCACCACCCAGGTGGCGACGCTCGTCGCCGCGATCGGTCGGCTTCGTGCGGGAACAGCCCCGGTGGCTCCCGATCCCAGCCTCGGTCACGCCGCCAACTTTCTCTACATGCTCTGGGGGAAGGCCGCCGACGCCGAGAGCGTGCGCGCCGTCGACATCGCGCTGGTGCTGCACGCCGACCACGAGCTCAACGCCAGCACCTTCTCCGCCAGGGTCACCGCCGCAACGCTCGCGGACATCCATTCCGCGATCACGTCCGCGATCGGCACGCTCAAAGGGCCCCTGCACGGGGGCGCCAACGAGAACGTCATGCGGATGCTGCTCGAGATCAAGGACCCCGCCAAATCCATCTCCGCGGTGGCCGGGATGCTCGCGGCGAAGAAAAAGATCCCCGGGTTCGGCCACCGAGTCTATAAGACGGAGGATCCGCGGGCGACGCACCTGAGACAGATGTCGGAAACTCTCGGCAGGACGCACGGGCAGCCCCAGTGGTTCGAGATGTCCCGGGAGATCGAGCGCTACATGCTGCGCGAGAAGCACATCTACGCCAACGTCGACTTTTACTCAGCGTCGGTGTACTATGCGCTGGGCATCCCGCTCGAGCTATTCACTCCAGTGTTCGCCGTGAGCCGGATCAGCGGATGGACGGCTCATGTCCTCGAGCAGTACGCCGACAACCGCCTGATCCGCCCTCGGGCCGAGTACGTGGGCCCGCGGCGGCGGGTGTTCACCCCGATCGACCAGCGCCGCTAGGCCCTCGCGCGCCCGCGCCAGGCGTCTGGCCGGCGCGTCAGCCGATCACATCTTCGCCGCCGTCGACGCCGATCACGTTGCCGGTGATCCACTCCGTCCCGGGCCGGCACAGCGCGGCGATCGCGCGGGCCACATCTTCAGGAATCGTGAGCCTCCCCGAAGGATTCCGTCTGAGCGCGGTCTCGGCGATGACTTCATGTCCGGGGATCTTACGGAGCGCGGGCGTGTCGGTGACCCCGGCGCGAATGGTATTAACGGCGATCCCGCGCGGCGCCAACTCCATCGCCAGCTGTCGCGTGTGCGATTCCAGCGCGGCCTTTGCCGCCGACACCGCGCCGTAGTTCGGGAGCACTCGTGTGCCGCCGGCACTCGTCATCGCAAAGATCTTTCCGCCCGTGCGCATCATTCGCCGATGGACAAGATCTTGCACCCAGTACACCAGGCTGTGTGCCATCACGGTGAGCGTCATGTCCATCTGGGCGGCCGTAATGGCGTCCTGGGGAGTGTCAGCGACATAGGGCCGGAGGTTTCCGAACGCCAGGGAGTGGAGGAGCACTGCGACGGCGCCCGTCGGTCCCATCTCTTCCGCCGCGCGGAACAGGACTTCTTCACGCCGCTCCGGATCAGCTGCGTTGACGTTGAAGAACAACGCCCGCCGGCCGGTGGCCCGGATCCCGTCGATCACCTGCTCGACGTGAGGGAGGGTCGATCTACGGTCCAGGTGGACGCCGATGATGTCGTAGCCGATGCGGGCCAGTTCGAGACTCGTCGCTTCTCCGAACCCGCTGCTGGCGCCCAAAATCAGAGCCCAAGGTCCCGTGTCTGCCATGCGCACGCCTCGGTCGCGGGATGACGTAGGCGTTCCGGCGGGCCGGGCGTCCATCGACTCCGCGGGGCTGCCTGGGGAGAATTTCGCGTCGGGTGTAGGGTTCCCTTCGGCGCCGGCCCTCGACGCCGTCAGGGGGGCGAGACGACAGCCGCCGGCGTGGACCAACGCGACGCTGCCAGCCGTCCAGGTACACGAGACGGCCGGCAGCGTACGACTGGGCTAACGGTCGGCATGCTCCTGGTCTCCACGGAACTGCCCGGCCGGCTGATCGTTGTCGCCCGCGACCGTTCCCAGGTCACTCGACTCGGGTGTGGCTACGATCGACGTGATGGACGAGTCGCGATCGCCCCAATTCCCCTCATCGGCAAACGCCGCCGCCGCAGGGAGAAGGATGGCTACCCCTAGAGCCAGTGCCACGAGGATCTTCAGCATTGTCGTCCCTCCTTGGCTTTCAGATTGACCCCATCATAGGCCGCGACTGTGGATTACGAGATGAACCGGTTCACGTTCGGAGTGTGATGTTTGTCACAGTCGACTACCCTTGCCGCCGATGTCCGGAAGATTCTATGATGAGCATGCGATGATCGTGACCCCAGTGCGAGTCAGCCGGCAAGGAGCCATCCGATTCCTGTTGGAGGCGCAGCACCTGCGCCGCGGCATGACGCACGATTCCCGAGGCACCACGACTGCCGCTGCCGTCCTCGGGGAGATCCGTCACCTGGAGTGCGTCCAGATCGATCCCGTGGCGGTCGTGGAGCGGAACCAGCATCTCGTGCTGGCCGCCCGCATGGCGGGGTACCTGCCGCAGACGCTCGCAGAGCTCCTCCGGCGCCGCAAGGTGTTCGAATACTGGGCCAACGCCGCCTGTGTCGTTCCGGTGGAAGACTATCCCCTCTTCGAGGGCACCCGCCGCCGATACCGCAAGCGCCTCGCGCCGGACCTGACTGCGCTGCGCTCGGTCGTGCGCCATGTCCTTGCCGAGCTCGAGGCTCACGGCCCCTTGGCGGCTCGCACCTTTGTCTCGGATCATCGCGTCCGCGGCGCCTGGGATCTCAGCGATGCCAAGACCAAGGCGACATCGCATGCGCTCAGCCTTCTCCTCAAGGTCGGAGACATTATCGTGGTTAAGCGCGAGGGTCTCGAACGGTACTTCGATCTCCCGGAGCGGGCGCTGCCGGCCGATCTGCTGGAGCGCGCCCGCGCGTTCAGCGCGGCCGACGCGGACGAGTCGATGCTCGAGAAATACCTCAGAGCATATCGTGTGTTCGACGCGGGTGATCCTCGGTTCGGATGGCGAGCGATGACGGTGGCCGCCCGCCGTGATGTCCTGCAGCGCCGTGCCCGCAAGGGCGCCGTGGTACCGCTCACCATCGACGACGTCGGACGGCAGTATTTCGTGAGGAGCGAGGACCTCCCCGCCCTCCGGCGGCACGAGCGGGCCGCCAGATCTGAGGCGGCGCTCGGGGACGGAGCTCCGATGCGCTTCCTGGCGCCGCTAGACAACCTGCTGTGGCGCCGCAACCGGATCTCGGACCTCTTTCGATTCGAATATACGTGGGAGGTGTACCTCCCTCTGCCGAAGCGACGATTCGGGCACTACGCGATGCCCATCCTGTTTGGCGACCGGTTCGTCGGCCGCCTCGACCCCCAACTCGACCGGGAGCGCCGTCGCCTGGTCATCAGGCTCCTGCAGCTGGAGCCGCAGATGCGGATCACGATGCGGCTGCGCACGGCCCTACGCACGGCCCTCGAGTCGTTTGCCCGCTTCCACGGCGCAGCGGAGCTACACATCGACCGCACGATTCCAGCCGGACTGCGACGGATGCTCCCATGAATGTCTGCCGCACACCATCTGACCCCACGCGCGTAAGCCCAGGTCACCTGGATCACGATCCGCCAAAAAGAAAGGAGTGCCCGTGTCCAACCTGTTGGACCGCATCCGGATGGCCATGCGCGGCGAGGCACCCTACCCCCCGATCGCCGAGTTGATCGGATTCACTGTCGCCGACCTCCAACCTGGACGTGCGGTCGTCGAATTCGAGGCAACCGAGCGCCATGCCAATCCCATGGGGACCCTGCATGGGGGTGTCCTGTGCGATATCGCCGACGCGGCCATGGGGATGGCGTACGCGGGAACGCTCAACGATGGGGAGACCTTCACCACACTCGAACTGAAGATCAACTTTCTCAGGCCGGTGTGGACGGCCCGCCTGCGCGCGACCGCGATAGTCGTCCACCGGGGTCGCACCGTCGGGCTCGCCGAGTGCGACGTGACTGACGAGCAGCAGCGGTTGATAGCCAGGGCGACCAGCACGTGCATGACGCTGCGTGGAGAGCAGGCCAAGGAGCGGTAGGACCGCATGGCGACCGGGTCTGGTCAGGAGAGGAACACCCGCGTTTCGAGCATCATCAAGGCGGCGCGTCGCGCCATCTATCAGGCATTCCCTGGACCCTGGCCGATGCCCCGGGAGGCACCGAAGTCACCATCCTTTGCGAGAACGTTCCCGAGGGAATACGCCGAGCGACCACGAGACGGGGCTTATCTCGGTGCGTTCACCGAGTAGCAGGCTGTGCCGGCTCACGCCGGCACGAGGAGCTGGAACATGGGCACCCCAGGTCTTTCGAAGTCGAGGCTCGAGCGAATGCATCACGTGTTGTCGGGATACGTCGACCGGAAAGAGGTGCCCGGGCTCGTTGCGCTCGTCAGTCATCATGCCGACGTGCATGTGGAGACGCTCGGCACAATGGCGGTCGACCATCCGGCGCCGATGACGCGCGACACGATCTTTCGCATCGCGTCGATCACGAAGCCCATTACTGCCGTCGCGGCAATGATACTGGTAGAGGAATGCAAGTTACGGCTCGACGAATCGATCGAACCGTGGCTGCCGGAGCTTGCACATCGTCGTGTGCTGAAATCCATGTCCGCGCAGCCCGACGACGCGGTTCCTGCGCTGCGCGCGATCACCGTTCGCGATTTGCTGACGTTCCGCATGGGTCTCGGCAGTGTGATGGCCATGCCGGGTACGTATCCGATTCAGAAGTTGATGCGTGAATATCGGATTGGCGGCGACGGTCCACCACACCCTTCGCGGGCGCCCGGCACAGAAGAATGGCTGCAGAAGCTCGGTTCGCTGCCGTGGATGGCGCACCCGGGCGAGCGGTGGATGTACCACGTGAGTGCCGATGTCCTGGGGGTCTTGATCGCGCGCGTATCGGGACAACCCCTCGGCACGTTCATGCGCGAGCACATCTTCGACCCGCTCGGAATGAAAGACACGGCATTCCACGTGCCGTCCGGAAAAATCGACCGCTTGCCTGCGTGCTACTTCTTCAACCGTGGGACGAACACGCTGGAGGTGTTTGACGGCGTGGCGTACAGCGCATGGCGGTCTGAGCGGTCGTTCGAATCAGGCGGAGGCGGGCTCGTGTCGACGATCGATGACTATTTTGCCTTCAGCCGCATGATGCTGAACAAAGGCCGGCACGGCCGCGAGCAAGTTCTTTCACGCGCCGCCGTGGAGCTGATGACTGCAGATCAACTCACGCCTGCGCAACGCGCAGGGTCCGAGATCTTTTTCGGTGCGTATCGCAGCTGGGGCTTCGGAATGGGGGTGGACATTCGGCGCAACGAAATCTTCCACACACCGGGCCGATTCGGTTGGGACGGCGGCTTCGGCACATCCGCATATACGGACCCCGTAGAGGGAATGATCGGCATCCTCTTTACGCAGCGCATGATGGATTCACCGGAACCGCCGAAGGTATTCACCGACTTCTGGACACTGGCGTATGGAGCAATGGAATAGGCAACACGCTACGGGCAACGGCCATGACCCCCTCGCTTCGCGCAGCGCATCGATAGATATGCTAGAATCCGAGACGTGGGCCGTTAGCTCAGCGGGTAGAGCGCCGGGCTTTTAACCCGGGCGTCGCGGGTTCGAGTCCTGCACGGCCCACCAATCAAGGGATAGCGAAGAGGTCTTACCGTCTGCTACTCCCCTGCTACTCCCTGCGTATCGCGAGCGACTCAGAGTCCCGCTTGATCAGTCGGAACCCTGTAACTCTCGTGACGGTACCGTGAATACCTCTGGGGGTGCCGTGCGGGTGTGTCCTCGCTGCGGACGGCCGGTGGAGCGCCGGCCCGAAGGCCCGCTGGTGCTCCCCGTCTTGCAAGGCGAGATTCTATCTGGAGCGGCGGCTCACGACATCTACCCATAGGTACGCCCCTGGAACGCCGCAGCGAGTGGGAATTCCCGGTCCTCAAGCGATTCTGTGGGCGATCCTCGGCCAGCTTGTCGAGCTGGAGGCGCGCCTGCCGTCCGGGCCCGATGTGAGCAGTGCCTTCGGTCGTGCGCTGCTCGCTGTGGATGCCTTGAGGGAACTGGCTGAGGCGCGTATGACCCAGCATGCTCACCCGAGCCCATAGGGCGCCAATCGGGAATAGCCAGCATGGAAATTCGGTTCAACTGGAAGTATCGAAGCTAGGGTGGCAAACCCAAGGAGGAGTCACATGAACACCCCTGTTGTCCTGATCACTGGCGCCCTTACTGGTATCGGCCGTGCCACGGCTCTTTCGTTCGCTCACGAAGGCGCACGGATCGTCGTCTCCGGCCGCCACGAGGAAGCTGGCAAGGCGCTCGCCACCGAACTGCGCACGCTCGGTGTAGAAGCCGAGTTTGTTCGTGCCGACGTGCGTCACGAGGACGATGTGCGTAGCCTGGTCGATAAGACCGTCGCGCGCTTCGGTCGCCTGGACGTAGCTGTCAACAACGCCGGTACAGAGGGTGAGCCCGGCCCGGTGATGGAACAGTCCGCCGAGACTTATGCCGCTATCTTCGACACTAACGTGCTCGGCACACTGCTGAGCATGAAGCATGAGTTGCGCGTGATGGTTCCGCAAGGAAGCGGCAGTATCGTCAATGTGTCGTCTGTCTTCGGCCACACCGGCGCTGGTGGCGCGTCGATTTATGTGGCGAGCAAGCACGCGGTTGAAGGTCTTACTAAGTCGGCGGCCCTCGAAGTAGCGGGCACCGGTGTACGCGTCAATGTGATCGCCCCTGGTCCGATCGACACCCCGATGCTGAATCGATTCACCGGAACGGACGAAAGAAAAGCGGACTTGGCATCGACGGTGCCGCTCAAGCGCGTGGGGCGACCCGAGGAGATCGCTCAGACCATCGTCTTTATGTCCTCCGACAATGCATCGTACATCACGGGTGCGTCGTATCTCGTCGATGGTGGAATGCTGGCCGCGTAAGGCAATAGAAGAACAGGCGCGTTGTCCGAGCACAGAAAGATATTGGATAAATCCTGAGATCAGAAACAAGAATGGAGTTTTTATGAAAATTATTTTGATTGGCGCAAACGGAACGATCGGCGAACAGGTTCAAAAGGCATTCGCGGGCGCTGGCCATGAGATAGTCAAGGTCGGACGCAAATCAGGCGATTTCCAAGTCGAGATCGAAAACCGCGAAAGTGTCCGGAAGCTTTATCAGGCCGTCGGCTCGTTTGATGCCGTGGCCATTGCAGCAGGCGAAATCGCATTTGCTCCGCTTTCGGAACTCACCGCTGAAAAGTGGCAGTTGTCGTTGGGAAGCAAGCTCATGGGTCAGATCAATCTGGTTCAGGAGGCGATCCCGTTCATCAAAGAAAAAGGATCCTTCACTTTGATTTCGGGCGCTCTTAACGACGAACCGATCTTCGCCGGCGTCGCGGCTTCAGCCGTCTCGGGCGCGTTGGAAGGTTTTGTTCGGGCTGCCGCAATTGAACTTCCTAAGGGATTGCGTATCAATGTGGTGAGTCCTACGGTCCTAAAAGAATCCGAAGCTCATTTTGGTCCGTTCTTTCCCGGCATGATTCCGGTCGAAGGATGGAAAGTTGGACAAGCCTACAAACGCGCTATCTTGGGGGCGCAAACCGGCCGCGTTTACAAAGTTGATTGAGCTTAACCCAGCTGTCCGCCATTCTTTGTGCTTGAGCCGCCGTGCCGAGGAGGATGTCCACGAACGCTTCGTCGTCCCACTCTAGGCGTGAGGGATTCCAGGGACCCCAATCGGGTAGGCCGCGGACGTGGAGTCGGCCGCCGAGGATGGTGGCGGGGAAGAAGCGGTCGGAATAGGCCACGGTGTCAAAGGCGAACGGCAAGGGATAGCCGCATGCACTCCCGACCCTTCACGGATGTCATATCATAGCCTATTTCTTTCGGACTAACTGGATGGATGTGATATCGCGGACGTCTTTGTATTGCAGATCGGCAACGGTCGGCCGTTGGATTTTGGCCCAGAGCTTTGAGGTGCCAATATCCTTCGCGCCGTCGAAGGTGAAGAAGGCCCATTGGATCGCGCCTCCGCTGGGCAGCTGCGGTCCGCGGTGGTTCTTCATCCTCTCATCCTCCGTCCCAGTGGCCTTGTAGAACTGGTAGACTTTTTCAAACGGATCGGGGGTGACGTACACTTCGCTCTCGACGCCCGGTCCGTTCTGCGGGTTGCTGTTCGCAAGCTGCTCTAGCTGCGGATCGCGTCGCGCAGCAGGATACACCTTGAACTCGGCCGCAGCCGACACTGCGCTTAATGCGAGGATCACCGCGCACAGTATCACCTCCCTTGTCTTCATCTCGCCCCCCATCAATGAATTCGTTACTTCGCCACAATGATCTCCCCCCGCCGGTTGCGGGCCCGATTCTCCTCCGTCGTGTTCGGGTACCGAGGCTTGAGCTGACATTTCCACTAGTATCGCTTCGACCGAGGCTTTCCATACTACCCGCCCGGTCCCTGCCGAACGAATAAGGGGCCAGCCGCGAAGGACTAGCCCCCAGGGGGAGGAGGTCCAAGATTGGCCGTCCGGACACGTCCTCCCGAAAATTATGTTACGTTTTCTCGCGAAGGCATTTTTAGACTGTTCTACGCTCTGCGACGGATCAAGTTCCCACGAGCCGCCGTGACCACGACTGTATGCTCCTTAGCTAGCTTGATGAGATTGGCGGGACTGATGGTATCGCCCACAATGCCATGGCCCGCGATCTCGCAAACTTGAACGCCGGGCCCCGGCGCTAGCATCAAATTCCGTTCACCTTCTGGCATAGCCACCAGCGTGGCGGGCGCTCAAGCTCCCTGAATAGATCACACTCCGAAGGAGGTCATGGATGTCAGCAAGAGAGCAAGAACCGAATGTAGCTCTGGTAGAGTCTTATGGCGAAGAACGGTCGACTACGAAGGTCGTCCTGTTCTTAACCGTTCCGCCAATGAGAACCCGCACATTGTAGACTCCAAAGTCAGGAAGGCGAACTCCAGGAAAACCAATGTAGGCGTGCGCAGTTCCCGTATGGCTTAGAAACGCTTCACCATCCGCGCTTGCAGTCGGCCCGGATGGCGAGACAATCTCTACGGTGATTCGGGCGCGTTCGTTTGGATTCCCGGACAAACGTACCGCGACGACTATGTGGGCGTACCGCGCTGGGACGCTGGGTACTCTGATGATGTCAAAGATGCCGATCAGGTTAGGCTTCCCCGCTTGATCTGAAAACGCGTTATCACATACGATCACCCAGTCGCAATCGATCATGATCGTTCCCCTTCGGCCGCGCCGCGCTGATAGCCGTGGCCGTCTGAGGTCTCCCCGTGGGTTCCATCTTCCTTCCCTTTCGGAAGGACCCTGTGCAACTGAATTTGCCTGTCTAGAGGTACGAGGTTATGGACGCACCCCGGCAGAGGGGTGGGTGCCGGTATCCGCCTTCGTCGATGTGCTCATGCGCACCGCTTCTTCGTCTGCCCTTTCTGCCAGCGAACTCGCAAAGCATGACGGGCGCTCTCGCCGGCAGCTACCGTATAAGCTCGATGGACCTGCAAAGCACCACGCCGTCTAAGCAAACAAAGTTTCGACGAGCATCTATTCGGATTTCGAACTATTGAGGAAATGTGCAATAATGGGCATGTTAGCCCTCGTCCCCTCTCCGTCCTCATGGCTCGCATCTTGACGATAATCGGCCTCGGTGCCCTGGGTTTACATCCCATGGCACATGAAGGTTGAGAAAATTCAGTGAGTTGAGATGGGGAATCTCTTGCAACAAATTCTCTGACGGAGGTGGCACATGCCCAAGTACCTCGTCCAAGCTTCGTATACCA